>JAZQZO010000291.1:0-3537 GCA_045634065.1 Acutalibacteraceae bacterium | reverse complement strand
ATCATCACCCGTTCAATCGGCAAATATTGCGGTGCATATTTGAGTGCCGGCTTCGTCAAGTGCGACTCACACATCAAAAAATATCTCGGCATCACACTTCTGCCCCAGGCAGGTGTTGCCCTTGGTATGTCAATTACAGCTATGGCAGAGCTTGGTGCAGAGGGTACTGTTATCCGTAATATCGTACTCTTCGGTGTGCTTATCTATGAGCTGTTTGGTCCTATGATGACTAAGATGGCTCTTATGAAAGCCCGAGAAATCAGCCCCAAGGTTGATAAGCCAAGAATTGCACCAACTAAAGACTAACAGCGCGTTTTGGTGACTTTTGGGCGCTGGCAAAAATCACGCCCACCCGGCGAGGGCAATATAAAAATTTAAGACCTGCAGACAATTAAGTCTTGCAGGTCTTTTCATTTAACTTTAAATTATCATTTCAACGAACGAAGATAAGCTTTTATCTCGTCGCTGATTCTATAGCTTTCTATAGCCTTCTGAATAGTCTTTCTATGCACCCACTCAGGCAATTTTCTACCCTCAAGATAAGCCACCGCACTCTCATACTGCTTGGCAAGGGCCGTTGCGAAATACCAGGCTATCATCATATTGATGTAGTATTCCTCACTCTTGATATCAGCCACAGCTTCGAGGTGCTCAGAACTGAAATTATCATCGAGATAAAAGCTGCAAAGGCAACCGATACCGTAGCGCACAGTATAAATCTTATCACTTGAGAGCCACTTATAAATAAAACAGAGGAGCTTTTCAGGCTCTTGTTTCAGTGCCTTAGGTCTTAGCATATCGCAGGTTGCCCAGTTGTCAATATAAGGCAAGAGCTTTTCGATTTCACCCACACACTCGTCAAAATCTTTAATCTTATCTATAAGCAAAGCGTGAAGATTATCCTCTTCATAATATTTATGAGGCAGGTCGCACATAAAAGCCTTGTACTCTGCCGATTTATGAAGTTCTTTTGCAAAGGCGCGAAGAATCGGAGTTCTTATACCGATAACCTTGTTTTTATCAACTGTAGGCATCAGCTTTGATTGAAAGTCTTTATATTTTTCATCTGCGAGAGAAAAGAGCTTTTCTGTTATTTCAGTATTTCTCACGCTTCTATCACCAATCCCACGTGAAGTTGCTCAGCCTTATCACCAAGCTCTTTCTTGAGAATATCAAATGCTTTTTTTCCCGTACAGTGACCTGTATAGATTTTCTCAATACCCGTCTTTTTAATTCTTTCTGCAAGAGCCCTCACATCTTCATCAGATGCCTTGTAGAGGTGAAAGCCACCTACAAGAGCATAAATCTTTTTATTTGGAAAACTCTTCTGCACTTCGGTTATAACTGTATCAGCTCCACCGTGACAGCAGGAATTAAAGATAACAAGACCACTGTCAGTATCAACAACCAGACTTTGTTCGTGAGCGAAATCATCAGGTCTGAGTTTGCGGTTTTCTTTGATACAGAGTCCGTCTTTCTTGCCTCTTTCTTCAAGGCCTTTAGTTTTATGCGAAAGGATTTTCACCCCGTCAGCTATAACCTTATCACCTTTGACAAATACAATTCTGTCTTTGTAGGTTTCAAGGATACCTCTTTTTATACCGATATATTTAGAAAATATCCACCTCTTACCGTAACAGTTTTCTTTACAGTTATTGCTGACATAAAATTTAGCTCTTGAGTTGAGAGCAAAAAATTTGTCCATACCGTCAGCGTGGTCATAATGAGCGTGGGATAAAACGCCGCAATCTACTTTTTTAAGCGGTATGCCAAGCTTTTCGGCGTTGAGAGCAAAGCTTTCACTTGCTCCTGTATCCAGGAGAATTCTTGTATCACCCTGATGAATAAAAACCGAAAGGCCCCATTCACCTTTTAGTTTATCTTTTGCTATATTATCTATAAGCACCGTTGCTTTCATTTTGCTTTTCTCCCTGTAACTTTCTCATATTTATGAATGCCCCATCTCATAACAAGGTGGTTGGGCTTATCTGTCATAACATCGGTATAGTGAATAACCTTGCTGTCAAAATCAAATAGATTTTCTTCGTGAATGGTCACCACTCGAACGCCCCTGTTGTTGCCGTAGGTGTGAAACGAGGGTGATGGCACATTTGCAAGCTTCACACCCTGACAGTCGCAGACAAAATCGTTGGTGTGGTCGTGACCGAAGAAGCAGGCAACCATATTGCCCTTTTCTTTTATCACATCAAACTGTCCGCCGTTGATATCAGGTGGACAAGGGCCTTCATTCATAGCACCTGAAATAAGATGCTCTTTTTTGAATTTATAGAACCTCTTACCTCTTATGCACTGACCTTTGGTGTAGCCCGGCAAAGGCAATCGACTTTCTTTCATCAGTTCATAAACCTCAGGGAAGATAATATGCTGAAAGAGATATGACGGCAGGCCTGTATGCACCTGCTTGTACCAATGAAGCTGATCTTTCTTCACATAGGCATAACCGCCCTCTTTGGCATAGGTACCCGAATCGATGAAGTAAAGAGTGAAGATATCCTTTTCACCCTTTGAGTCTTTGATGTTGATGAGGTAATCGCCCTCTTCCATAAGGCAGTTTTCTTTTTCGCGGTAGCAAGAAAGAAGAAACTTTTTAGCCTCGGCTTCACTCTTTTCAGGGAAGCCCTCGTGGTCGTGATTACCGAAAACTACAGCAAAGGGCGTATTTCCTAAAAGCGAGACTATTTTTCTTATGGATTTCTGATTTTTTTCATCGGTAACACCCCTATAGTGTCCCGTGGTGTTATCACCGAGAAGCACAACCAGGTCAGGCTTTTCTTCATTCATAGCGTAATTTATAAAGCTTTCAGTCCACCTTGGCATAACTTCCGGGTTGTGTATATCCGATAGAATTAAAATTTTGAATTTTCCGTCTGTAAATTTCATTTTTTCTTATTCTTAATAAACTTGGGTGTTACTTTATCAAGGAATTTTTCAAGAGCTTCAAACTCCTTTTCAGCCTGAACAGCATCCTCTTCAAGTCTTTTATCAATATCGTAGTAAAGTATATCACATCCGCAATCAGGACATTCCTGTTTTATATTGAGTATTGTGAGTTTCTTTCCGCATTTTGGACATTTATCCATTATACTTCCTCCTTTACCATCTTAGCTGAAGCTTCTTCTCTTCTGCGCTGAACTTCAGTCTGAATCATAGTAAGCTTTTCGCCCTCAAGGTCATAGAACTTATAGGGAATAAGATTAAGAAGACCGAGAACTGCAGGGATAACTGTAACAAGGGCCCACAGCCAGAACTTTGTATTGATAGGTGATGACTCTGAAATTACCATCATTTCGCTTGCGCTGTCTCTTACAAGACCTACAACAGGAATAAGAGCTGTGCCGAGAGCCGTTGCAAGAGTACCTGTGAGCTTATCGATAAAGGTCAGCACTGAGAATGCCATACCCTCGTTGCGCTTGCCTGTTTTGTATTCCATATAGTCAACAGTTTCACTTATCATCTTAGTGGGAATAACAGAAGTCGGAGGCCAAGCGGTCTTAGGAAGACAACCATGCTCAGCAA
>JAZQZO010000290.1:0-16376 GCA_045634065.1 Acutalibacteraceae bacterium | reverse complement strand
ACCGTCTTTGAGCTCGAGTGATTTGTCAACACCCATAGCGATGTCAGGTGACTGTTCGTCAAGTGCAACAAGCACTGCACATGAGTTACCGTCAAAACATTTAGCGCCGTCATCGTAACCGATGTCGCATACTACCTTTCTTGCAATTTTTGCAGCGTCAGGCTTATGTGTTGAGCTGATTTCGCCCATAACAAGAATCTGACCTGTGGTTACTGTTGTTTCGCAAGCAACACGAGCCTGAGGGTCGTGAGCATAAATATCGTCGAGTACTGCGTCTGAAATCTGGTCACAGATTTTATCGGGATGACCTTCTGTTACTGATTCGGATGTGAAAAGAAATCTTGCCATTTTAGTTACTCCTTTATATTAAAATTTATTTTTAATTTGGTTTGGTTACTTCCTTATATATAATTCAGCTGTAAAAGTCAGTCTTTCAGCGCTTATGCCGCTATGGCACTTCCTTTGTCCTGAGCGACAAAGGAAGCAAAACGCTCTTTTTTGTTGACGATAGTTTTGCTTTTTTAATATAGCTTTAGTCCGCCTTCAACAACAGACTACGAAGCGTCGGGGTCTGCTGTTTTTATCTGATAAGCAGATTTAACAGCTCTAGTTTTTTTCAAAAAACTTAATCCGCCTGCGTCTGTTGTTTCCGCAGCGGGGAATTTTTTTACTTCTGACTTTCCTCGGTGTGGAGAAACTTGACCTTATATCCAAGCTCTGTCGCAATTCCGAATTTCGTATTCCGAATTCCGAATTAATAAAAAACTGCGGCCGCATTCGACCGCAGATATAAAGCCTTATCTTCCGGTCAAACCGCAGGATTTAGCACCTTGCAAATGTAGGTTGCCGAGCTTCAACGGGCCTGTTCCCTCCGCTACTCTTAATAAGGAAGTATTCATTTTTGCGTTAAGTATTATAACAGCTTTAGTTTTATTTGTCAACTGTTATTTTTTAGTATTTTTGAGTATGGGTGAAAGTTTTTTATAAACCATAAAGCAGATTGCCGCATCTATGAGACCCTTTGCAAGATTAAATGGAAAATTGAAAATAAGCAGTGCCTCAAGAAGAGTATCAGCCTTTGGCAAAATTGCAGAATACATACCGATGATAGCCTCCATAGGTATGAGCATCTTAGCATAGATGGGATAAACGATGAAGTAGTTTGTTGCTACACTTATAGAAGCCATAAGCACTGCACCCGCAAGTGATCCTATTAGAGCGCCTGCTCTTGTCTTTTTCTTTTTGTACACCGCACCCGCTGCAAAGACAAAGATCGCACCAAGAATAAAGTTTGAAATCTCACCGACGCCTGCGGTATTGCCAATGAACAAGTGAAGCACATTTTTGATTAAGCATACCAACACGCCCCACCAAGGACCTACTGCAAAAGCAGTGATAAGTGCAGGAAGCTCAGAAAAGTCAAACTTGATAAACGACGGAATCATAAAAGCAAGAGGGAATTCAAGCATCATAAGTATAAAGCCTATGGCGCCCATTATCGCTGTTATGGTTATTTTGTGTACATTCTGATTTTTCATATTTTCCACCTCAAATAAAAATACCCCCGCCAAAAATAAGCGGGGTGTAGTAATAAGACGATATTACCTCTTCTTTCATCCGGACTATACCGTCGGCTTCGGAATTGCACCGAATCAACCATAAAGGCTCGTGGGCTTTACCACCGGTGGGGAATCTCACCCCGCCCCGAAGATATCTTCTGTTATTATGATAGCACTGACAAAAGATTTTGTCAATGATTTTCCGCACTAATAATAACAAAAGGCAACAACCGAAGTTGCTGCCTGATATTAATTATTTCTTTTCCATAAAGTTGAACAAATCAACAATCCAGTTAAAAAATGCTTTGAGGAATGCAAACACTCTTTCAAGAACGCTCTGAGGCTTTTCAAGATCTTCATTTGCCTCCCAGTTTTCTGTGTTGCAGTTTTCTTCTGTCATTGTAGCCATTACATCTGTTTCATAATCATAAACAAGGAAACGTGAATATGTAAGACCATCAACTGTGTCTCCGCATTTTATCACAGTATCACCGGAAGCTGTGATTACATCGTAAAGAAGCTTGCGCTCAAATGCTGTATACTCTGAGTGGCTTACATTCTTCATAAACCAAGTTGAATCGGGATAAGCACAAGTTGAAGCATCTATTTTCTTATCAGGTGAGATATATTCTCCGAAGCCTTTTGCAATACGCTCATTGATATAATCGTCACTGAGAGTATCAAAAATTGTTGATGTTGTAGCACCTAAAGATGAATGATTTACTGAAACAAACTGATCTGCAAGAATATCATAAGACTGACAGATGGGAAGAATCTGGAAGCCGTACTTTGATATTGCACCGAATCTGACCTTATTATCATCTGTGCTGATGCTTTTAATTATTGTGTCATAGTTTTCTCGAACCAGAGTATTGTAACTTTCAATTTTTTCTATAAGACCTGCATAAGTCTCTCTCTTTTCACTGCCCTCAGGGCCGAAAACATATTTGAGAGCATCAGCATAATCATCCTTTGAAACTGCAGCCCAATAGATAGGGAATGTAAAGAGTGTTGAAAGAGCAAGTGCTGATGTTACACCCTCAACAAGCTTTGCATAAAGTGTTTCTTTAACACCCTCTTTAAGATGCTTGAATACACCTGCTGCTGCTAAAAGCTCAATTGAAGATGTGACAAACTTATCAACATTGAACTCGCCTACATAATCACTGTCAATAAGAGTTCTTGTAATTGCATAGCCGTCAATATCAAACTTGCCACTGATTGCTTCACTGAGAGCCTCTGCACCACCTGAAACGCTACCTGTGAAGCCTACACCATATAAGTCATCTGTGCCGTATTTTGCGATATATGTAGTAGTTACGATTGTGCCGAGACAACTTGCCATAATTGATACTTTTTCACAACCTGTAGCGTTTTTTACCGCTTTAATATAATCGTTAAGAAGACCAGCTGTATAAATAGGATCAAGACGCCAGTCGTACCAGAAACGGTAGTCGTTAATTGCATAATAGCCCTTACCTTTTTTAGCATCTCTCGCAAGATAGCCTTTCATTTCCTCTTTACGTGCTTCTGAGATACCGGTATTGTTAGAAACTTCACCGTCTTCATTAAGTCTTATTTCACTGAATATTTCAGAAATTTCCTTCTGAAGGTTTTCGTAATAAGCATCCCATTCATCGTTGAGAAGACCGTCAACAAGGAAAGGCAAAAGAACATTTGCTACCGAACCCATAATATCTGAATCCTCATCATCTGATGATGAACCGAAAGTCAAAGATCTGATGTGAACAATCTTTTCCTGTTTTTCGTTATAAAGTGCTTCACCGTCACCTAAAATTCTGATGATAGGCACCTGACTTCTGCTTGAATTTACCTGAATTGAACTTGTTTCTGCGCCTATATCACCTATAGCATAAACAGCTGTTGAACAGATACTGAAAAGCATAAGTAAAGTAAGCAATACCGAGATGATTTTTTTCATAACTATATACCTCCTGAAATGTTTGAATATATTCTACAACAGAATATGATTTTTGTCAATATTTTCTAATATGAAACAAAACTCTGCAGTTTTTTACTCCGCTCTTGATTCGAGTACAGTCACACTGCCGAGAATTTCAACCTTGCCAAAGCCTGCAGGAATAAATAAACTTTCACCCTTATAGAGAGTCACGCAGGTGTCATCGTGCATAACCACTCCGTTACCCTCTAGAGCGACAAGTGATACAAACGATTTTTCATCAGCAATAACCTCAGCCTTTTCTGCAACGTCGAGGCGCTTCATTGAGAAGATGTCGCACTTTGTCAGCAGAGTCTCTGAGTAACCGTCTTTCTGCAAAGTCTCACCCATAGGCTTGCCTGAAGCATCAAGCGCCTTGGTTGAAGTTACATCGAGGGCTTTTTCAACGTGAAGCTCACGCGGTTTGCCGTTCTGAAGTCTGCCGTAGTCATAGACACGGTAGGTGGTGTTGGAATTCTGCTGAACCTCAGCTAAAAGAATGCCCTTGCAGATAGCGTGAAGAGTACCGGCCTCGATAAAGAAGATGTCACCCTTTTTAACCTTGACTCTGTTGACATAGTCTGTGAGAGTATTTTCTTCTATGCTCTTTCTGAATTCTTCTTTTGTGATATCGCTCTTAAAGCCGTAGATGATTTCTGCATCGTCGTCGCAGTCCATAATGTACCAGGCTTCTGTTTTGCCGTATTCACCTTCGACTCTCAAGGCATATTCATCATCGGGATGCACCTGAACTGAAAGATTATCTTTAGCATCGATGAGTTTTATAAGAATCGGGAAGTTTTCATATTTAGCGCAGTTGATACCGAGATAGCCTTTGCCCTCATTTTTAAGCACATCGCTAAGGGTTCTGCCCTTGAAATCCGTGTTTTCTATTGTGCATTCGCCGTCACCGTGACAGGAAAGCACCCAGGCTTCAGCCTGTCTGTCTGCAAATGATATCATTTCAAACTCGCGTGAAAGACGTGTACCGCCCCATATATAGTCTTTGATTGTAGGTGAAAGTTTTAAAATTTTCATAGTGAAAATCTCCTTATCATAAATCCTTGGGTTTTATTATATTATTTATTATTGAAACAGTCAACAAAAATTTAACTTATCGGAGGTTTTTATGTCTGCTGACCTGACTTCTCTTATTATCGCCCTTGCCGTGGGTACTCTCGGAGTTATCATCTGCCTTTTAAAATCAGGACATTTTCTTAAGTATCTGACCCTTTCTGCCATTTCGGGTATCGGGGCACTTTTTGGCGTAAATCTACTGACATCTCTCACAGGAGTGAGTATTGGCCCCAATTACATAACCGTCTCTGTCAGCGCCCTTTTCGGCATATCGGGTGTAATTGCCCTTGTGCTGATTTAACCAAGAGAGCTTTCTATACCTGTCGCAATAGCGTTGGCGAGCCTTTGCTGATTAGAAGAGTCGATAAGTTTGAGGCATTCGCTGTCGTTGGTGATATAGCCTGTCTCAATTAACACTGAAGGACAGTCTTCTAATCTTGCAACACTGAAAGGATAGTAAACGGTACCGTCAGCAATATCGTCATAGAGATTGCTCTGCCCGTAGTAGAGACTATTCTTAAAGACAGATAAAAGCTGATTATAGATACTGTTTGCCAGCTTATATGAGAATGGCTTATAGTAATAAACTGATGTGCCTATTTTATTTTTATCCGTGTTGCCGTTGCAATGAATAGACACGAAGAGGTCAGGCTTAAGAGAGCGCACCATTGATTTTCTGTCCTCGAGTTCAACACTAGCATCGCCGCCTCTTGTCATATAAACAGTTGCACCTTTTGATTCCAAGGCAAGTTTAGTGTAATATGCCAAAGCGTAGTTGACGTTGCTCTCGTAAACTCCGCCACCAAGGCCCAAAGCACCCGGGTCATTGCCGCCGTGACCGGGGTCGAGAAGAATTACACTACCCCTGAGTGTCTGAGGTTTGTTATGGATAGTGATAACCATATCCCCGTTACTGTCATATTCCACACTATATCCGTAATACTGTCCCTGAAAACGAAGAGGCATTGTGAGTGTTGCCGTGTTACCTGACACAGTCCAATAAGCCGAAGAAATCACATCACTGCCACTCGCATCAATATTGCCCGTAGCCGAAGCAGTGTGATAGAAAGTCATCTGCAGATAGTTTGCAGTGAAGCCGGTTACATTATAAAGTTTGCCATAGGCTGAATAGTAATTCTGAGGATTATATGTAAAGGCATAGGGTACTTTCCAGGTAGTTTTCAATCTGATAGTCAAAGTGCCGCCGTACCCTGTCGAGGAGACAACGCTGATGGCGTTTGAGGGCAGATTCTGCTGAGGTATAAGCTGAACATTGTCACGCTTGACTTTGCGCCCTGATGAAAGTTCATAGAAATAAACCATTTCACCGTCATCTTCATTATACGCTTCACTTGCCGCAGTCACATAGTCCATAGTGCCGTAAACAAGAGGTGTGTAATAAGGCACATAGGTGTCGTCACCTGCAATAAGCGGCCAGGTATCTGCAAAGCTCTTGGTGACTATGCACATCTGATTGCCTGTGAATCCTGACTGCACTGAGGGTGATGTTGTGGTATTAACGGAGGGGACTGTGTTAATCGTGGGTAAGGTTGTGTATTCAAATGCATCTTCAGGCAGATCGGGTACATAATTGCCTGCGCGAAGTGATGTTGTCAGCTGCTGTGTTGTAGCGTCTGTCATCTCATCGGCAGGGTACACAGACGGGCCCTGAACCTGAAGAGAGTTTTCACCGCAGATAGCGAGCACTGAGACCGCACCGATTGCCTGAATTTCTTCTCTTGTTTTAGGCATTGTCACCTTAACCGTGAAAGCCGTATAACCCTCTGTTTCTGTGTCGGCAGGCTTAGCATCATATCTCTTCGTACCGATTCTAACAGTAACATCGGCTTTTGAATATGCCACAACGGTGAACTTCACCTTTTCTCTCGGTGAAACATAAACGCTGTCCGACGGTGAAACGGAATCAATAAGGTTATCGAGATACATCTCCTCAAGGGTCGCATAGGAAGTCTCTGTAAGGTCAACCTGAACACTGTCTCTGCCCTTGAGATTATAGACCAGAAGCCCTGTAAGAATCAAGGCAACAAGGACAACCGCTATTGTTATTACATTCCTGATTTTTTTCATATTATAAATCCTTTGATATAAAATTCGCTATTAAAATTTATTATAACATATTTTGAAGATTTTTTAACTCATCTGCCGTAAAAGTTTCAGAAAAATTTATATATGAACTGCTGTAAAGAGCAAAACCCTTGCACTTGTTTTCTTTTATAAGTTTCACTTGCCTTGATATTATATCATTGTTCTTCTGCCATTCGTACTTTCCCTCACCTGCGAATATATCTTCTTTTCCGCTTTTGTAAAGAGCGAGAGCAGGTATCAGCATCACCCTTTCACTGTCGGTGATGCTCAGCCAACGCTTAAAGCACTCTTCAAAGGGCAGACTTTCATTTTCAAATCCGAAATATATCTGAGGCAAAACCATATCGCAATAACCACCCTTGCACCAGGCATATACATCAGCATAAAGTTCATTATAATTCTTATCAGTGTTACCGCAAGGACTTATAGAAAAAATCTTGTCCTCACCGAAAGATTTCGCTTTCAGATAAATTGCGGATACAAGACTGTTGACATTTTCCCTTCTCCAGGAAGACAAATCTTTTTGTCCTCCTTTTTTGCAGTAGCTTTCATATTGTTTTTTATCTTTGTCACCAAAATCCACAGGATAAAAATAGTCGTCTATATGTATGCCTTTGATGTTATATTTTTCAAGAAGCTCCCCCACCCCCGAGAGAATAAGGGACTGTGCTTTCATAGAAGCGGGATTGAAATATACACCCGAAGATATACTTATGATATCACCTGCTTTTTCCTCCTGCCAAGAAAAATATTCACTGTTCTCAGTAAGTGGTTTACTGCTTATACGGTATGGATTTATCCAGGCGTGAACAGCTATCTCATAGCTTTCACCAAGAGATATTATCACGGAAAAAGGGTCGAAATTGACCGCTTTCTCGGCATAAATGCTAAGCGGAAAATACTCGGACGGGTACATAGCATCTGCAAAGGGTCGCACCTGCACAAAGCAGTCTGTGACACCGATTTTTTTCATATTTTCAAAAAGACCGCCTATATATTTTTCATAGGCAGTCTTATTTTTCATCTCATCTGTCACACGAATTTCACTATAGGTCATCCAGGTGAAAAGAAAAGAGTCCTCGTCATTCATAGCCCTGGTGGTATCGTCAAGTTTGCCGTCAAAGGCAGCATCTTCGTGAATATCAAGAGTGGGATTATCTTCGTCACTGTGAAGACCGCAGGCAGTAAGAGCAAGGCAGAGAAGTACCGATAAAATTATGCATATCATCTTTTTTATCACAGACTTTTCACTCCAATATAAATAATACTTGACACAAGACTTAAAAGCCACTAGAATATAAGAAAGAAACATTATGGAGGTTTCTATTATGGCTATCAGCACAATCAATAAACTCAATGTAACAGATGAAGATATATCAAACCCCGTTATTTGCCCTAAATGCGGTAAGACCGCGGGTATGAGACTTTTCGGTGCCGAGGACAAATCCACTGTAGGTAAGCTTTTTCCCGAAAAGCAGAATATGGCTATTGCGGTCTGCCCTTTATGTGCAGGTGTGTTCAAGGTTGCAGAAAACTACTATAAAGAAAGAAAAAACGGCACAACAGTCTTTATGACAGAAAAAGACCTTGAAAGCCTTGAGAGAAAATAATGGAAAAGCACCTTTGCATTATTCTCATTTATTTTGCTGTCATTTCGCTTGTTACTGCAATAGTTACGGCTATAGATAAATACAAAGCGAAGAAAGGCGCTTTCAGAGTCAGCGAAGCTACCCTTTTTATCCTGGCAGTCCTTGGCGGCTCACTGAGTGAATATCTGACAATGAGATGCATAAGGCACAAGACTCTTCATAAGCGTTTTATGATTGGTCTTCCTCTTATTATGATTCTTCAGCTTGTGGCTGTAATTCTTTCATCAATATATTTCTTTAAATAAAGCAGAAACCCGAAAGTTTCTGCTTTTTTGTTTTTATCCGACCCAAGGGATAAGTATCATATCGTCTTTTTCCGTCACATCACCGGCTATTGAATTTTCTGCCTGAATAGCTTCTTTTGTGGTGTTATATTTTTTTGCGATATCCCACAGGTCTTCATCTTTGGTGCAGAAATAAAGGGTCAGTGCCGTGTCATCAGCAGACTTCTTTTCCGTCAGCACCCTGACATTTTTAATTACCCTCATACTCTCACTGCTTGAAATATTACACAGCACACCGATTTTCATTTTAACTTCAAGTTTGTCTTTGCCTGTGATTTTCCATTCAATATCCCTGACCTGAGTTTCAAGGTCGCACTTGAGGTATTCGTAGGAATCTTTGAGTTTGCAGTTTATCTCAAAGTCAGCGTTTTTTTCACTAAAGGCAGGCACACCCTTGCTGTCAAGATAAAGCACACCTAAAGTCGCCGTACAGTTGGCGGTTGCTTTATCGTTTTTGCCTTTCATATCAAAGCTCAGATCACTGCACCATATATGAAGCACATTTGAAACCTCAGAAGACATATCAACATTACAGACTACGGTTTTCTGCTCATCCATTGTGTGTACCGGAAAAGTGAACTCCTCGAGAGAATACTCCCCCTCTATGTCGTGGGATATGCTGTAGCAATCATCTATAACACAGGCAGTTTTAATCTCGCTGCATTTGACGGCAGCACTGCATTTGGCGGCAATTTCAATGAGTCTGCCCTGAGATGAAGAGTCCGCCTTTCGCTGAGCGCTGATTTGTCTGACTTTCAGAATAACACTGCAAAGGCTGTTTTCTTCTATGCCCGGCATATCTATAATCTGACTTATGGGCATTGAGTGGGTCATCTTGTCAACCTTGCCCTCTTCATCCTCGCTGAGATAGAGTATCTCTGTGTAAAGGTCGCCTTTGATAAGAAGTTTATCTGCAACTGCCTTTTTTGAGTCAAGGGTGGCCCTCGATGATACTCTTAAAATTTTGCCCACAGGCGCTTTCCCTTGCGGTACTTTTGCAGTTTCACCCATATCGAAAACTTTCTCTTTACGGCAGATTAAATTCTCATACTGCATCTGCTTTTTTCGGCACTGTACCCCTGAGCCCTCGGCAGACTCGGGAAGCTCTTTGGTTTTGTCGGTGAAGATTCTGAAAAGCACGGCTATATTGCCCTCAACGGTGATTTTCCTTTGGCTGACAGCTCTGCAGTTGACATAGTTGACCTTTGCCGTGGCTGACAGTTGCGCCCCCTCAGGCAAGTCTTTGACAATGGCCGAGGCTGATAAATCCTCACTGCCCTCATAGCAGTCAATCTTGTCTTTTTCGTTGACATATATGAGCTTAAGGCTCACCTTACCCGTAGCGCCTACATTTTCACCTGAGATAGAAATATTATTTATACCGGGTCTGAGAATACACTTAAGTATTCGCTTGATATCACTGCAGTAGTCAGGCAGAGTTATTTCTGTTTCGATGTTTTGCTGAGCCGATATTTCCTGCCACAGCTCATCGCAGGTGAGCTTTTGTTGTTTAATCTTGAAATCCATTAATATACATCTCCTTACTGTTTTTACACCTAATGTATATTCTTTTTATGGGAAATTTATGATTTTATCACTGATTTTATATTTCTGAGTAAAATGTATTGAGGTGATTTTATGTCAGAGTCGTTTTTCTATGCTCTGGGCACTATTCTGGCACTTGCAGGTCTTTATTATGTTTGCGAAAGGCTCTATAAACACTTTATGTGTGAAAAAAACTGTGATGGCATCTACACGGTAATTTTTCACTTTGATGAAGATGAGCACCTGCCCGACAAGGTCTATTCTGCTATGCTTCTGACAGAGTATAAGTCTTTCGGAAAGAGAGAAGTCTATGTTATGGATACGGGGTTTCCCGACTATATCAAACTCAGATGCAAACTTCTCACCGGAGATATGGGCACGGTACATTTTATCAAAAGCGAAGATTTAAGAGGATTATATAAATTTAAGGGCAATTATCATTGAAATACCCATAGGGTTTGTAGTATAATGAAAGTTAGCAAGTAATAAGGACGTATACCAATGAGCGACGAAATTTTAATTGAAGGTAACATTGAGAATATCGTTTACTCCAACCCCGAAAACGGCTACAGTGTTGTAGACCTGAATGTCGAGGGTAAGCTTGTTACGTCCGTTGGCATTATGCCCTCAATTTGTGTGGGCGAAAAAGTCAGACTTATGGGCAGTTGGGTCAATCACCCATCTTTCGGCCGACAGTTCAAAGCCGATAAGTGCGAGCGTACCCTGCCGAAAACTGCAGGTGATATGCTTCGTTATCTCTCGGGCGGTGCAATTAAAGGCATCGGACCCTCAACGGCAAGAAAAATCGTTGAGCGTTTCGGTGATCAGACCTTTGAGGTACTCGAAAATCACCCTGAAGAATTAGCTCAGATTAAAGGCATATCAAGAGATAAAGCTATGGATATGTCCGAGAGATTCAAGAGTCAGTTTGCCGTCAGAGAAATCATCATCGCTCTTGAGAGATTCAATATGAATTCTTCCGAGTGTCTGAGTGCCTATAAGGCCTACGGCAACAATGCCGTTGAAAGAATCAGTGAAAACCCATATATTCTCTGCTCAGACAGAGTCGGACTTCGCTTTGAAAGAGCTGACGAGATTGCTATGTCATTCCCCACTCAGGTTAAAAGTGTTTTCCGTCAGCGTGCAGGTATCATCCATATATTAAAGCATAATCTTCGTAACGGTCACACCTGTCTGCCGAGAGGCAAAATCATCGCCCCTGCATCGGAGCTTTTAGGCATAGACTTCGACGAGGTGCGCACGGTTATAGACGAGCTTATCGAAGACAAGGAGATAATTGAAGATTTTCTCGATGACAAAAGCTATCTCTTTTTGCCCTATGAATACTACGACGAAAAAGCCATAGCCGACAGAATCAAGGTTATGCTTCGCTTTCCGCCTGCATCGGGCAGAGCACTCGATAAAGACATAGAAAACATCGAGAAGGAAAAAGGTATAGAGTTTGAAGATAAACAAAAACTCGCTATCACTACTGCTGTAACAAAAGGTCTTCTTGTCCTCACAGGCGGTCCCGGCACAGGTAAAACCACCACCCTCAACGGTATTCTCTCTATCTTCGAAAAGAGAAAGCTTCGTGTGCTTTTAGCTGCCCCCACAGGCAGAGCCGCTATGCGAATGAGCGAAGTCACAGGAAGGCAGGCAAAAACGATTCACCGACTTCTCGAAACAGAATGGTCCGACGGTGACAGACAGATTTTCACCCGAAATATAGAGAACCCCTTAGAGGCTGATGCAGTTATCGTTGACGAGCTTTCTATGGTGGACACTCACCTTTTCGCAGCTCTTCTCAATGCACTGCCTTTAGGCTGCAGACTCGTAATGGTGGGCGACTCCGACCAGCTCCCCCCTGTAGGTGCAGGCAATGTGCTTCAGGATATCATAAGTTCAGACCTTCTGCCTACAGTTTGTTTGACTCAGGTTTTCCGTCAGGCTATGGAAAGTCTTATTGTTACCAACGCTCATAAAATTGTCGGCGGCGAATATCCCACCCTTGATGCTACAGATAAGGACTTCTTTTTCCTTTCAAGAGGTGATGTTGCCACAACAGCCGACACAGTCACAGAGCTTTATGTCAGCCGTCTGCCAAAAGCTTACGGCTACGACCCACTTACAGATATACAGATTATCTGTCCCTCAAGAAAAGGCCTTACGGGTACTGTCAGCCTTAACACAGCCTTGCAGAGAATTCTTAATCCACCGTCCCCCGACAAAGAGGATATGGAAAGAGGCAGTAAGCTATTCCGTGAGGGTGACAAAGTTATGCAGATAAAGAACAACTACGATATTATCTGGACTAAGGGCAAAGAGGTTTCAAGCGGCATTTTTAACGGCGATATCGGCAGAATCATCGCGATTAACCACAATGCATCCTTTATGAAAATAGACTTCGACGGCAGAATTTCACTTTATCCCTTTGACAATGTAAATGAACTTGAACTTGCCTATGCCATCACAGTTCACAAAAGTCAGGGCAGTGAATTTGAAGCTGTTGTTATGCCCGTTTGCAATGTTATCCCACAGCTAAGTTACCGAAATCTTCTTTACACTGCCGTGACAAGAGCTAAAAACAGACTTATTCTTGTGGGTACTCCTCAGCAGGTGCGCGAAATGGTAGATAACGATAAAAAGACAAGACGCTATTCATTCTTAAAGCATTTATTACTGAGGGACTGATATGAAATTAAAGAGAATTATATCCCGGATTTTCTTTCCCGAAAGATGCAGTATCTGCGGTGAAATCAAGCCCTTTCTTACATCATACTGTTCCAAATGCGGAATTGACACCAAAGCTATAAGCAAAACAGCCTGCAAAAAATGCGGCCACGAAAAATGTATGTGTAGTGACGGCGCCTTTATCGACCTGCCTCACTTTTCGGCAGTGTACTATTATGAAGGTCAGGTTAAAAAGAGTCTGCTGAAGTTCAAGTTTTATTCCGAAAGCTCCTATGCTGAAATTTTCGGCAAGGCTATGGCTGACAGAATAAGAGAGCTTTACAGTGACATCTCATTTGACGGTGTGTGCTTTGTGCCAATGACTAAAGATTCCGAAGCTCACAGAGGTTATAACCAGAGTGAACTGCTTGCCTTAAAGGTGGCAAATGAGCTTAAACTACCTGTGGTACCCTGCCTTAAAAAGACAAGAAAATCTCTGAACCAAAAGGACTTAACCTCAAAGGAACG
This sequence comes from Acutalibacteraceae bacterium, assembly GCA_045634065.1. Classification (GTDB taxonomy): domain Bacteria; phylum Bacillota; class Clostridia; order Oscillospirales; family Acutalibacteraceae; genus UBA6857. The sequence continues at coordinate 2,995 of JAZQZO010000290.1, read as the reverse complement.
ATCAGAAAACGTCAGAGACAGCTTTGCGGTAAATCCTAGAACCGATATCAAGGACAAGGTTTTCATCCTCTGCGACGACATAAAAACCACGGGTTCAACCCTGAAAGAGTGCAGTGATACTCTTCTGAAAGCAGGGGCAAAAGATGTTTACTGCATCTGTCTTGCCCTTACTCCCTATATAAATTATACTGACATATTCTGATGGCAACTCTTTGCCACTTGACAAAGCCCCCCGAAGCAGGTAGAATTAAATATCATACAAATGAAAATCAAAGGAAGTGAAACAATGCCGGGACTCAACATAGCTATAGATTTAGGTACAAGCACCACAACTGCGTTTGTTCAGGGCAAGGGCATTGTTTTTTCTGAAAGCACTGCTATTTGCTATGATGCCTATGATAATGAGATAGTCTGTGTCGGCAACAGTGCAGGTGAAATGTTTGAGAAAACACCTGAATCTCTTGTGCTGAGCAAACCTATTGTTTACGGCACGATTAACGACTTCTCATCAACAGTGAAAATTTTATCTCACTTTATCAATAAGCTGTGCAAAAACAATATTTTCAGACCCAACGTTATTATCAGCGCCCCCAGCGGCATCACTTCTCTTGACAAAAAAGCCATTGTTGAAGCTGCTTGCAGTGCAGGTGCAGGAAAGGTCTATGTCATAGACGAGCCTGTGATTTCAGCACTCGGCGCAGGTCTTTCCGTTGAAAATCCTCACGGCGTTATGGTACTCGATGTAGGTGCAGGCTCAGCTGATATTGCAGTTATAACTATGGGTACCGTGGCATATTGCTGTTCACTGCGAGCAGGCGGTGACTCTATGGATGAAGCCATTTTGCAATATGTGAAGAAAACCAAAGAAACAGATATAGGTCTTGCTACGGCTAAAAAAATAAAGCACACCGTCGGCTGTGCTCATTTAAGAAGCGAAGAGCTTGTTATGTTTTGTGTGGGCAAAGACCATATAACAGGTATGCCCAAGACTTTTGAAATCAGCTCGAACGAGGTGTATGAGGCTCTCAAAGATATCATCAATGAAATTTTCAGAGGCATTGTCAACGTTCTTGAGCAGGTACCTCCTGAGCTTTATTCCGACATTTGTTCCGAGGGTATTCTTCTCACGGGTGGTCTTGCAAATCTTCCGGGGCTTGACACTGAACTGAGCGAAAGGCTGACTATCAAAGTCACAAGAGCTGTTGACCCTGAGCATTGTGCCGCTAAGGGTGCAGGTTTTATGCTTAGAAATATGAAACTTCTCGAAGATCACGGATACAATTTCAGAAGCAAAGAAGCAACAGAATAACAGCGTGTTTTTGATTCGTCTTGCCGTCCCTGAAAGGAAATGGGGACCGCAACAGCAAAAAGAAATCCCGAGGCGAGCGATAAAAAAGAAACAAGGCAGAGACTAAAATCTCTGCCTTTAATTTATGCTTCGTATTTACTTTTATATGTTTCGCCAAATCTCACTCTTTCGTCCATATTCTCCACGGCATCGCGGTAAATCTCAATCAACGCTTCATTTCCCGTGTAGTCCTCAGCCTTGCAGAGATAGATGTCGCAGAATGAGCTGAAGCTACCGATATTAAGTTCACCCTTTTCATCAGCACTGCAAATGAATATGTAGCACTCACCCACACCAGGAAGATTATCACCCTCCATCATTGATACTCTCTTGCCGAAAAGATATGCTCCGTCGTGTTTGGTCAAGGGAATATCTTCGTCAGTTATAAGCTCACCTTTGAGATTTTCTATGACCCTTATTTCGTACTGCGTATATGGCTGACTGAACATTCTCAGACCGTCTGAAAAATCCACATCTGAATACCCGGTACCGATAACCTTTTTAACCTCACCGACAAAAATATAGTCGTGGAAGCCGGCAACTTTTCTTTTATCGTTTATATTGTATACCCAATCTACACACGCTACTGTTCTTTCGTATTCGCTGTTGATGACACTGATGGGGTCTTTTAAAGGGAACAACCTGTTCTCGAGTTTGTCTGCAAAGAGATATGTTGCGATATCGCCCTCAGCCAGCAAAGCTATAAGCAATACGCTGACTATTGCGACGGTTATTATGACTATCTTTTTACTTTTCTTCATATAGCACCCTCCTTTCGGTTTTCACTATATTAGACAGCTTAAAGACTCATTTTGTTGCAGAAATTTTTAATCCTTTGAATAGGCGTAGTAAATATCCTCTGTATAGACATTGTTCTCGTTTCTGTCGTGGTGAGAATACCAGACCTGAGCAAAGAAAGGATTATGCTTTGCAATTTCATCATAGTTCCAAGGTATAGGCAGACATTCCGGACACCAATGACCGCCTTTGAGCACCAGATTGGGAGACATCTCAAATTCGTGACCGCAGTGACACTTCCATCTGATAGGCGTATACATATCCTTGCCGAGTTTTTTGCTTATGCACTCGCCGTGCAGGCGTTACTTTTCCTGGCGTGGAAAAGTAACCAAAACACGCTTATTTTTTACGGCTTATATAATTTGCTTATTTCTTCAGCTTTCTTTCTTACCTGTTCGCGAAGACTCTTGGGCTCAACAACCTCAATCTTATCGCCAAACTGCATAATCCAAGAAACAAGTCCGTCACTGACAACGCACTTAGTGGTAAGAAGAAATCTGTTCTCGTTACCGCCGACTTTGATTGAAGTTTCCACACCGAATCTGTCGAGAATTTCTTCTAAAATTGAGCTGTCGCAAGACGCCTCGAGAGTTTGGGTGTCACCGCTGAACATATTGAATATCTTGCCCGAGTAATCGGCAGAGTCAAAATAATTTTTATAAGGTGAAACCTCACTGAACTTTCTTGCTCTTTCTTCGGCTATCTCGACCTTTTTCATACGGTCAATTCTCGTGTGCATCAGATTGTCGTACTTCTGATTGTTGCCGATAAGATAGTAGTGATCGTTGCTCCATATCATAGCATAGGGGCTGACGCAAAACTCTTTTTCTTCGCTGACAACACTACCTT
>JAZQZO010000289.1:0-9836 GCA_045634065.1 Acutalibacteraceae bacterium | reverse complement strand
AACAACCACCGAGGAAACTAACGAAGAATAAAAATTTCAAGTTTTTTTCAAAAACCTATTGACTTTCTCAAGTGTATAGTATATAATAACAAAGCAGTTGAGAAAGTGATATATCGCGGAGTGGAGCAACCCGGTAGCTCGTCGGGCTCATAACCCGGAGGTTGCAGGTTCAAATCCTGTCTCCGCAACCAGATTAAAGTACTCACCAATCGGTGGGTACTTACTTTTTTATGTGATGTAACTTCCACCGAATTTGAAGTAGAACCGGTAGCGAATCGATGTCCGGTGGACATTGAGAGTCAAATTCTGTCTCCGCAACAGCTAAAAGAACTGTAACTTATTGTTTGCAGTTCTTTTGTTTTATATATCAAAAAAGTACCTACCAAATGGCAGGTACTTTTTATGTATTATTAAAATATCATTTCAAAGCCAAGCAATACTACAAGTCCTACTATATTCGCAATGGTAAACACACCCAAAAACTTCATTACCTTTGCACCCTTGGTGTTCATATAAAGTTTCAGAGTAATAAGGCTTGCCAGCGATGCTATCGGTGTACCGAGACCACCGATATTAACACCTGATAGTAATGCTCTCCAATTATCCGTAAAACCTGAAAGAAGCACAGCCGCGGGTACATTGCTTATAACCTGACTCGCGCCAACTGAGGTCAGCAAGGTGCTTTTTGAAAGAAGACTCTGCAAGAAATCTCTCACTGCATCGACCCTGCCGAGGTTTTCGGATATGATGAAAAAGCACACGAAAGTCAGAAGTAACATAAAGTCAATTTCGCGGAAAAGTTTTCTATCCGTTATTATCAGTACCACTATGAGAATTGCCGTTGTCACCTGGTAAGGCACGACCCTGAAAACTGTCAACAGGCACAGGACAAAAAGCGAGCCATAAACTGCGAATTTCTTGCCCGAGGTTATTTTTTCACTTTCAAGTTTCTGTTCCGGCAGAATCTTCGGCATCATCGGCAGAGTACAAAGAGAAATCGCCACAAAGCTCACAGCTGTCAGTGGTAAGGTTACGGAGAAGAACTCCCCTGCCCCGAGGCTGAACGCTGAATATAAGAATAGATTCTGCGGATTGCCAACCGGCGTTGCCATACTGCCAAGGTTTGCCGCTACAGTCTGCAGCACGATGATAGGTATGATGCTTTTCTCACAGGCAAGGCCGTACAACAACAGCATCGTAAATGGCACAAACACAAGAAGTGCCACGTCGTTTGTTACCAGCATCGAGGCGAAAAACGGCAACAAAACTAATGTCAATCCAAGTACCCTGCCGTTTTTTATGCGCCTGAGAAGCTGATAAGTAAGCCACTTGAAGGCACCGACACTTTTAAAGCCTGCCACAACACCCATAAGGCACATCAGCAGACACAGCACTCGGAAGTCTATGTATTCGATATATTCTGCACTGGGTGGAACAAGAAACATTGTTAAGACAGCACACACTGCTGAGATGCAAAGGACAGCCTCTTTTTTGACGAAATTTTTGATTTTTGTAAGCATAAAATTACCCTCAGATTTTATTTCTGAGGGTATTATAACAAATATTAATGGAAATTTCTATATAAGTAATGATATTTCTGATTCAATTAGATCCATTATTTTTTCACCGGGAGTCAGTGTACCGTATTGTACTATTTCGTAACTACCACCATTTTCTGACAGATAAGCTTTTATATCTTCCACTAATTCTTCGGAAGTTTTTTCAAGACAGGCTGAGTTTCCGAGCATTTCATTAAAGTCTTCCGGCATACCGCCTGACCAATTTATAGCGTGAACTTCGTGAGTATCTTCCCACGCCCTGAATTCTACTTTATATTCTTTATTGTCTAAGGTTACAGCGAGTGTGGTTGTCAATTCGTTTCTGGAAATCTCATTCCATTGGCTTACCAGTGTGCCTATGCCGAGATATAAGCCCAGCAAAATAGCTGTAACACATATAACACTGCAAGCTTTCCTGAATATCCTTTTTGCTTTCTTTCTCTTTCTGACCTTTTCGGAAAAGTATTCATTCAAAATTGTCAGCTGTTTTACAAGCTCACCTATATCTGTTGTTTCTTCTTCGGTCAAAATCTCTTTGCCTAATAGGTCACCTACCTGTACCTCGAAGATATCCGCCAACTCTTCAAGCATATCAGCATCGGGTACCGAGTAGCCTTTCTCCCATTTTGAAACAGTCTGTCTAACCACATTCAATTTTTCTGCCAATTGCTCCTGAGAGTAGCCTTTTTGTTTTCTTAATTTTTTGATGTTTTCGCTTAGCATTCTGTTTACCTCCTTGCTTTTTGTGGCTTCATTATACGCCCTAAATACCGTTGCCACAAGCAACGCAAATTAACAAAAAGCTTTTAACCTGTTACAAAACTCTGCAACAAGCTAAAAGCAATTAATATTATTTAAATTACCAGTTGTATTTTACGGTCTTACCGTCAATTAACCATTCTGACGGTGTTTTTGTTTCAAAGATATCAACAGGTTTGAAGCTGTGTTGTTCATTGAAAACTTTATATGCTTTGCTGATGTCTTTTCTCTGTTCAGCATTTATTTTATCAGTACAGGAAATAAAGAGTGGTGTGTTACTGTAAGAAAGCAAGTGAAGCCATTGACTGTTTTTCTCCCAAGGAATATAGCTTTTAAGAATACCTACACAGTCAGCGTCGCACATATAAAAAGTTTCATTTTGTGCAAGACGGAAAGCCAGAGTGTTAACACCCATTGTTTTGGTTCTCTCCCACTCTTTACCGCTGGTATCGTCCCCTGTTCGGTAAATATGTACAAGACCTGCGGACATATGCGAAACCGTATTGCAGCCGATTATAAGCATATCGCCTGCTGCATCTTTGATGAGTCTGTAAAAATCCAGAACTATTTCAGCATTAGTCTTTGTTTTATCATAGAAGTGCCAGCCTTTGATGTTGGTGATTGTACTGTTCAGATTCATACCGAAATCACCAAAAAGATCCGCTGTTGAAAAATCGTGCTTTATAAGCTCGTATCCCCAACCTTTTATTCTTTCGATATCTTCTCTGATATATTTCTGCACGGCAGGGTGAGTCGGATCGAGATAGACTCTTTTGCCTTTTCTCAGGATTCGCATATCTTTTTTGATGGCTCTGTCCTTATTGCGAAGAAGTCTTACCCATATTCCGGGTCTTGCGCCCACTTCTTTTATCTCACGGGCAAGTTTTGCCATATCTTTAAATTTCCTGTTTGGTATCCAGGGACCGCAACACTTCTTCGGCTGCCAACAGTCGTCAATTACCTGAAAAGGCTTGTTCTCAATACCCTTGGCAAGGTACGCCTGAAGAGTGGCATCAGATATAATCTGCTTATAATTGCTCTTGCCATAGGCATAGTACCAGTTATTTCCGCCGTAAATTCTCTCTTTGGGCAAAACAGGATTATCGCAAAGTTTTTTGCAGTAATCTTTCATACACTCAAAAACATCACCGCTATCGTAATTCTCAAGAACAAAGGTAGCAAGATGAAGTTTTCTGCCACCCAGATGCACTCCATTGCCACCGTTTCGGCAGTCAACAAGTGCAGTTATGCCCTCCATATCATATCTGAAACTGATAAAAGCATTAGGCTGCGTCTTCACACCGAAGCAGAAACTCTTAGATTTATCGGTAGCTATAAAGTACCAGGGCATATATCTGTAGTTTTCAGATAACTTTTTAAACTCCAGATCACCATAGCTTCTCTCCCAGGCATCTCCAAGTACAAGCCAATCTTTTTCTGCAGGTGCATTCCAATGAAGTTCAATAAATTCAGGTCTGTCATTAAGAGCTGTTATATATAAATCAAACTCATTATTTTTTGCGGATGTCTCAATAAAAGCATCGGTAAGGGTACTTTCACAAATAATCCTTGCAGTAAAATCTGTAATATTAAACTTCATAATAACTCTCCTGAATCCATATGCGTGTGTTTTGTTTATTATAGCATATTGCGTATAAAAAGTGAATACACCTTTTCAAAGAAAAAGCACCCGGAAACCTGAGTCTCCGGATGCGCGTGTTTAAATTTAAAAATCTTAGCCGTAGATAGGGCCGTACTTTTCGCAAGCCTTATAGTCTGCGCTCTGACTGTCTTCTGTGCCGAAGGCTGCCCAAGCGTGAGGACGGAAAATCTTATCCTCGGGTACGTTGTGCATATTAACGGGAATGCGAAGCATTGAAGCGAGAGTGATGAGGTCAGCACCGACGTGACCGTAAACTGTTACGCCGTGGTTAGCACCCCAGTTAGCCATTACTGAATATACATCCTTGAATGCGCCTGTGCCTGTGAGGTTAGGTGCGAACCAGGTTGTAGGCCAGGTGCGGTCTGTTCTCAGGTCAATGGGAGTGTGTGCTGCATCGGGAAGATCGGCTGTGTAACCTTCAGCAATCTGCATTACAGGGCCGATACCGTCGATGATGTTTACTCTGAGCATTGTTACGGGCATTTCAGCCTTACAACGGAAGTGGCTTGAGAATCCGCCGCCTCTGAAGTATTCGTAGTTAGCTCTGCACCAGTCTGTAGCTGCAAGACAAGCGTTAATATCAGCGTCTGTCATTTCCCAGAAGGGTTTCATACAACCTTCGCCGTTTTCATTTTTAGCAGCACCATTGCCGTCAAGAGCAGTTGCACCTGAGTTGATAAGGTGGATGAAGGCGTTTGCAGCCTTGCCCTCGGGCTTAACGCCTGTTACTCTTTCACAAGCCTCAGGGCTCCAGTATGTACGAACATCGTGGAAGCAGGGAGCACTTGCAGTAAGAAGAGTACCGAGGAGCATTGAAACGCCGTTAAGGTTATCGTTTTCAGTTGCAAATGCTGTGGGAGCTTTTGTACCGTTCCAGTTGAAGGTTGAAGCCATAATAGCTTCGGTGAAGTCAGCGTTGGGAAGCCAGTCAGTCCACTGTCTCTGACCCTGGAAACCACCTGCAACAGCATTCTTGCCGAGTGCTTCTTCGTGCCAGCCGATTTCGTCGAGCTTCTTATTGCCGTAAAGAATATCATTAACGATAATTGTCATCTTAGCGATGAATTCCCAGTCCTTGTCAGCGGGAACAACCTTTGACTTTTTAATAATTTCGGGGAGGTCTTTGCCTGCGTTTACATCGAAGCCTTCTTTGCAGTTAGCCTTGATCCAGGCAAGAGCCTTTTCATATTCATCTTTGTCATAGATTTCGAGAGTGACTCTTCTTACGATTTCGGTCATATCAACCCATTCAGGACGAATTCCGAGGTACTTCTGGAAGAAATCTGTATTACAGTAGCTGCCTGCAATACCCATTGAGATACCACCGATGTTTACATATGACTTATTCTTCATCCAGCCTACTGCGACAGCACATCTTGCAAAACGGATGATTTTTTCTTCAACGTCTGCAGGAATTGTATTGTCATCGAGATCCTGAACATCTTTGCCGTAAATTGAGAATGCAGGGAGACCTCTCTGTGCGTGAGCAGCCATAACAGCAGCAAGATAAACTGCACCGGGACGCTCTGTGCCGTTGAAGCCCCAAACAGCCTTAATTGTGTTGGGGTTCATATCGAATGTTTCTGAGCCATAGCACCAGCAAGGTGTTACACTGAGAGTTGCAACAACGTTCTGAGTTGAAAACTCTTCTTCACACTTTGCAGCTTCTGCACCGCCACCTATAGTTGTGCTTGAGATTACACACTGTACGGGTGTGCCGTCGGGATATCTGAGAGTTTCGCTGATAAGTTTAGCAGCTGCCTGAGCCATTCCCATTGTCTTTGCTTCGAGGCTTTCTCTTACGCCGCCCCAACGACCGTCGATTACGGGTCTGATACCAATTCTTGGATATAACATAATATTTCTCCTTTTTTAAATTATTTCTTTATAACTTTGCAAAATCTCTCGAAAGCTTCGTCCCAGTCGGGAGTATGAAGTTCTTCAAAGACTTTGACTTTTTCTGTTTCTGCGATAATCTTTCTGCCCTCTTCAATTGAAGAGATTTCGCCCAGAGCAATAAGCTGAAGCATAATATTGCCCAAAGCCGTAGCTTCAATTGGACCTGCAATTACAGGAATACCAAGACTCTGTGCCGCAAGTTCGCATAAGAAGCCGTCTTTTGTGCCACCACCCATAAGGTGAAGCACATCAAATTTCTTGCCGGTACACTCGGTTATCTGCTGAAGGGCAAGTCTGTATTTCATCGCAAGGCTCTCGTAGATGCATCTGACAAGCTGACCGATAGTTTCGGGTACTGCTTGACCTGTGCTCTTGCAATAAGATCTTATTTTATCGGGCAGATTTCCGTGAGCTGAAAGTTCGGGAGCGTCGGGGTCGATGAAAGATCTGAACTTTTCACTGTCACGAGCCATCATTTCAAGCTCGTTATATGAATACTTTCTATCAGTCTTTGCAAGGTCTCTTCTTGTCTCCTGAATAAGCCACAGACCGCTGATATTCTTAAGGAAGTTAATCTTGCCGTTGGAACCGAGTTCATTCGAAAGCTCAAGTGCATTGCTCTGTGCTGTCATAACCGGTTTGTCAAGTTCACAGCCGATAAGTGACCAGGTACCGCAGGAAAGGAAAGCTGCATTTTCACTTTCAGTGGGCATCGCAGCCACAGCACACTGTGTGTCGTGACCTGCAACACTTACTACGGGAGTACCCTCATAGTCGCCGTTAATTGTGGCACTTTCGCAGATCTCAGGGAATAAATCTTCACTTATTCCGAAAGTATCGAGGACCTTTTTACTCCAAGTTTTATCTTTGAGGCCGAGCATCTGTGAGGTTGATGCGATAGTGGTTTCGCAGACCTTTTTGCCTGTGAGAAGATACGCGAAGAGGTCGGGCATAAAGAGAAGCTTGTCCGCTTTGTCAAGGTTGTCGTCACTTACAAGCTGGAAAAGGGTGTTGATATTCATTATCTGATTACCTGTCTCACCGTAAAGCTCGTCGGGTGAAATCTTCTCGAACACCTTAGCAAGAGCATCTTTTGTGCGCTCGTCACGATAGTGATAAGGCTCGTGAATTATGTTTCCCTCTTTATCCAGAAGTGCGTAGTCAACGCCCCAGGTGTCAAAAGCCATAGAATCAACCTTGCCTGCCTTTTCGATAGCAGTCTTGATTTCATCAAAAATCATATCCACATCGTGACAGGTGTGACAGTCAACAATTTTCGGAGTATTCTCAAAACGGTGGATTTCTTCATATACGATTTCCTTGCCGTCAAAGGTAGCCTTTATAGCTCTGCCTGTTGAAGCACCAAAGTCAAAAGCTAAAACTGTTTTCATTTGACCACACCCTTTTTGAGAAGAATGTTGGCATAGATAGCCTTTTCACCTGTTGCGATAATAAGGTAAGCATCTTTTGCTCTCTCGTAGAATGCAAAACGCTCTGTGTAATCAATAGCGTGATGGTTGGGCTCGTGCTTGTCGAGGATTTCCTCATAGGTGCTCCAGATTTCAGGAGTACCACAAGTGTCACCTTTTACAACTTCCATAAGTGCAACGGGTTTTTCTGTATATGTATCAAGGGGGATAAGCTCAAGTATAGCGTCTAATATTTCGGGTACGCCGTGACCATCGGCACGGATAACAATTGAGTTTTTGCCTGTGCTGTGGCAAGGGAAGTTGCCGTCAGCGATAACAAGCTCGTCACCGTGACCCATTTCAGCAAGAGCCTTGAGAAGCTCGGGTGAAATCAAGGGTGAAATTCCTTTAAGCATAATCTTACCTCTCAGTCTTTTTTGTGAAGCATTTCATCGTCGCCGTTGAACACCTTATAACCCGGGTGACGTCCTGTAACTCTATAGTAACCGCGAAGATCGATGAGCTTCTGGATATTGTCTCTGCTGATGTCGTGGCTACCGCCAAGGATTACAGCGTTGATAGTAATTTTTGCCCAAAGCTCAAGGCTTTCCATTCTGTAGAAAGCTGTGATAACGTCACTGCCCACAGCAAGTGCACCGTGGTTTTCAAGAAGCATTACATCGTGTTCTTCGAGATAAGGCTCAATTGAGTCAGGTACTTCTGAAGTTGAAGGTGTACCGTAAGGTGTGAGAGGTACACTTCCGATAACTGCAACATCTTCAATCATATTGTACATATCCATAGCCTTGTGGGCAACGGCAAAGCCTGTAGCTCCGGGAGGATGAGCGTGGATTACGCTGAAAACGTCTTCTCTCTTGTCATAGCAGCGAAGGTGCATTTTGATTTCACTTGAGGGACGATAGCCTTCCTGAGCTTCAAGAATGTTGCCATCTTTGTCAAGTATGACAAGTTTATCAGGCGTGATAAATGATTTGCTAATGCCTGTGGGTGTAGCAATAATTCTGCCGTCGGGAAGTTTTGCACTGACATTGCCGTCATTAGCTGCAACCCAGCCGAGTTGCCACATTTTATGGCAAACATCACAGATTTGTTCTTTGATTAACTGTAAATTATCCATATGAAATCTCCTTAATATAAAATTCCATTATAAGTATATCAAAAAGATGCAGTAATTTCAATAAGATATCGATATTTATTCAATATGTTTTTTACTTAAAAAATTATTCTGATACCACGAAAGTGAAAACAAAAAGCAGTCCCAAGTTTAAAAGGAACTGCCGTAAATTTATGTATAGAATTATTTTTTCTTAGCCTTTTCTTTTGCACGCTTATCGTTGATAATCTGCATATGCTCTTCTGTGATAAGCTCAACATTGTTTTCTCTCGCCCAGTCAACACAGCCTTTTAATACAAGAGGCAAAAATACACGGGGTACTGCGAGAACTGTTTTGAGAGCCTCATCTGTAAACTTGATTTTGTCATCAACTCGGTCAGCAGCATAGCGTACTGACTCAAGGGAAGCCTGACGCATCTGAAGAAGTTCAGCTCTCATTTTGGTCTTTCTGTGGAACCAGAAATTCTTGCTGTCACGATAGCCGTAGTCAACGGGAAGTGATGGGAAATCCTTAGCTCTGACACCGTTGATAATAGCATCGCTATACTTCTTTTTCATAAGAATTTTATCTACGCGAAGAATGAAGTGAGCACCGAACTGGCTTGTGATACCGTTGAAATCGTGATAAGGCGCAGGATAGCCGTTGAGTTCACCGGGCATATCTTTGTCGGCACCGTCAAGCTCGCGCATCCAGGTGCACTCGATAGCTTCTATAGCGTCAGTAAGTACCATTGGTCTCACTTCGCCTGTTTCTTCTTCAATCATACTTTTTTCAAGTTTAAAGTTACACTTGGGCATCTTTTCGTTGGGCTTATCTCCCGGCCAAGAAAGTTTCACAGCCTCTTTGAAGGTCTTGGGTTTATCATCGATGAAATTGAGAGTGCACTTGCCGTTGCGAAGAATATTCTGTGCCGTATTCGATGAGTTTCTGCAGCAAAGAAGCATTGCATAATAGTCCTTACCTGCAACATAATAGGGCTGAACAAGTGAATATGGACCAAGGTTTGTTGTGCCGTCTTCGCAAAGAGTACTGATAATAACTGTGGGCATAGGGAAGAACAGTGACGTCTGATAGAAATTATCAACTATTCTGAGATTTTCAAAGCTACTCATAAAGTTTTCTCCTTAAAGTTTTTATTTGATTATAGCCCATTAAAGAGTTATTGTCAACAGATGTCGATAGTAGTTGTAAAAAATACCCATCTAAAACCTGCTCAATACATAACAAATTAATTAGGAGGAAATGTAAAAAAGAAAAGTGAGTATTCACTTGTGTTATGAATACTCACTATGGTGCGAGTGTTCATAACACAAGTAGTTCTCCGGCAATACATATTCTATACTTCGTACTCTAATATATTTCCTCAGATATGGAGGAATACATAATGTCTAATATCATTGAAGATTTTTAC
>JAZQZO010000288.1:0-2512 GCA_045634065.1 Acutalibacteraceae bacterium | reverse complement strand
GTCCTTCTTGTACTTTCTGTCCATTGTTACAAGACCCTTGTGGTTCTGACCGTTTTCGCCGCCTTCCTGACGTGCATCAGCACCGAAGTCAAACATATTCCATACGTGAGTTGACCAGATGAATTCTCTTGTGAAGAGCTGCTTGATAAGCTCCTCATGGTAGTATGACTGATATTCTTCTGTGTAGTCGCCCTGCTGAGGCTTTGAGGTGTGCCAGTTGAGAGCTTCAGAGCCGTATTCGCTGCAGCCGATGGGAGTGTTGGGGAAGTTCTTGTGGAACTTATCAAACCAGGGGCCGTTCATTGAAGCTTCACCGCCGTACCAACCGAAATAGTGGTTGTATGAAACAACGTCGGGAATTTTTACATATTCGCTGTCGGGGTCGCACATTGTAAGACAAGCGATAGTTGTAAGTCTTGCCTTGTCCATCTTATGTCAAAGGTCATTGAGGATTCTGTGATTTTCGATAAGATCTTCGTCAGCAGCGCCTTTCATTGTGATTTCGTTTGAAAGACCCCATACTACGATTGAAGCGTGATTGTAATTCTGAGTAACAAGTTCTTTCATCTGTGAGATGGTGTTTTCACGACCTGTTGCCATATGCTGTGAAATATAGGGGATTTCTGCCCAGACAACCATACCGCGCTCGTCGCAGAGGTCATAGAAATACTGGTCGTGCTGATAGTGAGCAAGACGGATTGTGTTTGCGCCTACTTCGCAGATAAGATCCATATCCTCCTTGTGGTGTTCGGGGAGAAGAGCATTACCGATACCCCATCTGTCCTGATGACGTGATACACCGTGAAGAGGATATTTTTCGCCGTTGAGGAAAAATCCTTCGTTGGGATCAATCTTAAATGTACGGCAACCGAAACGAGTGCTGATTTCATCAAGCACAATTTCACCGTCTAAAAGTTCAACTTTTGCAGTGTAGAGGTATGGGTCTTTTCTGCCGTGCCAGAGATGCACATTCTTGATTTCAAATTCTTCGTCGTCATCGTCTGATGTCTTTTCAGCAACTACATTGCCCTCGGCATCAAGGATAGTATAACGGAAAGTAAAGGAATCCTTTTTATTTGTTACATATGCTTCGATTTCGATTTCAGCGTCATTGCCCTTGATTTCGGGAGTAACCTTAAGACCGGGTGTTCCGTAATAGTCAAGGTCGAAGTGGCTCTCGGGTACACAGATGATGTTCACGTCACGATAGAGACCACCGTAGAATGTGAAGTCTGCCATCTGAGGATAAACTCTTTCGTTGGGTGAGTTATCTACATCGATTTCGATGAGAGTTTCATCTTTAAGTACTTTTGTAAGTTCAACTCTCCAGGTGCTGTAACCGCCATCGTGGCTTGCGAGCTTAACGCCGTCTGCATAAACGTCAGCTGATGAGTTTGCACCTCTGATTTCGAGATAATAGCAGTCTGCCTCGGGAAGGTCAGCTTTCTTGATTGTTTTTGAGTAACGGCAGGTGCCTCTGAAATAGTCAGCACCACCGTCCTGACCGTCAACTGCATTCCAGGAATGGGGGAGGTCAAGGGTTACTGCTTCGCAGTCGGGCTTTTTAAAAAGCCAACCTGCATTGATATTGATAATGTTTCTCATTGGGGGAGTTCCTCCTTATATTTAAGATGTTAAATCAAACATCAATTTCTCTGCTTTTGTAGTAATACTTTTTATCGTGTTCACCGATTTCGCGAAGTACTCTGCAAGGGTTGCCTACTGCAACAACATTGGGTGGTATATCTTTAGTTACCACGCTGCCTGCACCTATTACGCTGTTATCACCAATGGTTATACCGGGAAGTACCACAGCATTTGCACCAATCCAGACATTTTCACCGATGTGCACGGGAATGTTATATTGCATAGCCTGATAGCGAAGCTCAGGGTCAATGGGGTGACCTGCTGTCGCAACAGTGACATTAGGTCCGAACATAACCTTGTCGCCCACATAGATATCAGTGTCGTCAACGAGAGTGAGATTAAAGTTGGCATAGACGTTGTTTCCGAAGTGAACGTGAGCCCCCGCCCAGTTAGCGTGGAACGGAGGTTCGATATAGCAACCTTCACCGATTTCGGCAAACATCTCTTTTAAGAGAGCTTCTCTTTTTTCGTACTCTGAGGGTCTGGTGGCATTATAGTCATACAGCTTTTCAAGGCAGAGCATCTGCTGATGCATAATCTCTTCATCTTCAGGGAGATAGAGTCTGCCTTCCTGCATTCTCTTTTTGGATTCTTCACTGGTCATCTGTACCATATTATCACCAAATTTTTTCAGGATAAACACCGTCAGCGATTTTTTGTCTTAAAGCATCGACAACAGCCTGTTTGTCCTCTTTGTATGTAACACCGTACCATTTGTCTCTGCTTGTAAGCACCCTGACAACAGCTTTGTCGCTTTCGATAAGTTTTGTTACAACGCTTGGCAGGAAGTATTCGCATTTTTCAGGGTTTGTTTCAAGATTTGCACTCAGAAATTCAGGAAAACCTGTCCATGCTTCTGTAACAA
>JAZQZO010000287.1:0-8503 GCA_045634065.1 Acutalibacteraceae bacterium | reverse complement strand
ACTGATATCTTCAACATCCTTAGTCTGAGTTGCTGCCCAGTCTTTTGTAAATGTTGCTGTGTAGGTTGTTGTACCCTTACCTTCACAAGTTGCAGGTGTTTTAACTGCTGAAGTAATTGTTGCATCTGCAGTTGCATTGTGACTTGCATCGTTAGCACATACTCTTGTTGCTGTGCATGATGAGCCATCTGCTGCAAAGTCGTATGTTACTGACCAATTGTGCTTGATTGCATCAATATCTACAATATCCTTAGTCTGAGTTGCTGCCCAGTCTTTTGTAAATGTTGCTGTGTAGGTTGTTGTACCCTTACCTTCACAAGTTGCAGGTGTCTTAACAGCTGAAGTAATTGTTGCTGTCCATGTTTCCTTGTGTTCTTCATCTTTTGCACAAGTACGTGTTGCTGTGCAGTTTTTGCCGTCAGCAGACCAAGTGTACTGTGCTTTATTCCATGAGTGACCTGCTGCAGGTGTTTCCTTGTTTTCACGGGTAAGTTCAGCCTTACATTCGCTACAGTAAACAACCTCATCATAAGAACCTTTTGCTGTACAAGTTGCATCTATAACATTTTCCTTATCAGGAGCAGCATTGATATGACCACTTACATTAGTTGTCTTACAAACATCACAGGTATGATCACCGTCATTATTTGCATCAGTGTGTTTACCTGTTGCAGGAACAGTAATAGGTGTGGATGACAGCTTTTCATTACAAACAGTACAATACACAACTGAATCATATGAACCGTCGGCACCGCATGTTTCAGCTACTTGATTTTCAATCACTGCTTCACCGTGATTATGTGCAAGCTCTTTCTTACAACCTGAATAGTCACAAATGCAGTTTTTATCTTCATCTTTGTGATCTGTGAAACTCTTCTCACAATAATCACAAATATGGTCAAAGTTTGTATCTGAGTGGCTACTTGTATATCCGCAACCGTAATCACATGCATGGTCCTTGTTGTTATCAACACAAGGATTAACTGAAACTGTATAAGTTGCATCTGCTGTTACAGGAACAAGTGCAGGAGAATAAACAAGTGAATGACCTGAGGGAACTGTTATATAGTTATTGTTGATGAATTCAGGTGTAGTACCTTCTTCAAGTTCAACTGAATAAAGAGTTTTGCCGTCTTTATCTTTCCATGTTATATCGTAGTAAACAACACATGTATGATTTTCATCGCCCCATACATCACACTGCTCGCAATAAATGTAGAAACTATTTTCCATTGTACCACTGGTATTAACAAATGTAGTACCATCGAGTCCGCCATTCTTAAGCTTAGCAGATGTAACTGTAATGTAATTAACATCAGTACCACCGGTAAGCTGTGCAACATTACTGTTACCGGGAGCATCAACAGCAAACTCTATTATACCTGTTTTCTCTGAACTGATAACCTGTGCACCGCCCTCTGTTGTGTAAACACTGGCACATATCATAACATAACCATTAATATCCATAACAGCATCAGAGTCAATTACACGATTTGAAGGACCGTTAAGGCTGGGTGTGTATACAACAGCCTGCTGACGTTTTCCACTGAAAACAAATGCACCCCACTGATCTATATCCATAATATAAACATTTGCATTGTTTACAAGGACTGCCTCACTGCCGACAAATACTCTTACACCGGGCTGAAGAACAAGCTCCTGATTAACAACAGCAATACCCGCATTGATGTTGATGTCAATATTTGAGTTAATTGGCAATGTGTAATTATCTGAATTTATAGTTAATGTGCCCATAGATAAATTCATACCATTGATTTCACAATAACTATTTTCATCACCATCAACAGAAAGAGAAAGACGATCGGTTTCGGGATGGTATTCCTTTGTTATTGTTGCACCGGTAGCAGTGAACATAGCTGAAGATGAACCAATGAATTCTACGGCTGCCTCAGCAGGAGTTTCACCTGAAAGGTTAACTGCAGCATGTGCCATAAGGCTAGCACCCTCGTGGAGAACTTCTTTTACTTCAACATTCTGAATATAATACTGATTAAAAGGAAATGCACCATCAGCTTTTCCAAAACCATTACGAAAAGCAATTGTAGCTGTGTTGTTACCGCCTCTGTAGTCAGTTACCTGCATTTTTTCATAAATTGTTGCTCCTGAAAGTGCTTCAACAGATCCTGAGCCCCAGATATAACCCCATGCATAAAGGTTAGCTCCATTTTTCACGGTAATTTTAGAATTACCGTTCATTTTTATTTCACCATACTTGCCATAAACCTGACCGCCATAAATCTGACCACCAACGCAAGATTCGTGCATTGCATTAACACTGATTGCGCCTTCAACAATAAGTTCTGAACCGTTTGCCATTGTCAGAGTTCTGAAGGCACTGGGTTTTTCATATTTTGTTGTAGCATTTCGTGATACAGTTATTGAAGTGGGCACATCTGTACTTAATGTGTGATCAGCATCATAGGGAATAAGAAGGGTTACACCCATCGGAATTGTATGTGAACCGGTTATTGTTGCATTATCAAGCAAAATTACAGTTTTTACAGAAGAAAACTCTGCAGCTGATGCAGCTGATGTAAGATCTGTAAACACAGCATCACCAACACCATAAACACCGTCTGCCGCCTTAATAAATTTTGCAACAACTGTTGCATCATTTTCAAAAAGAGTAGTATAAGTTAAATCAGCTGAAAGATATTTACCTGTTGTTACATTAAACCAACCGCCAAATTTATATCCATTGACAGGAGTTGCTGTCATTGTAAGTCTGTCAGTAGTTTTAACATCAACTGAACCGGGAATAGCTACAGCTGAACCATCTGTCTTTGTAACAGTATATGAGCCATTTTCAGCAGCATTAAAAGTAACTTTTGAACTTCCCTGAGCAACAAGCTTAATGTCACTTATTGAGACAGATGCGCCGTTAGCTTCGGGCATTGAAAGATATTGCATTCTTTGCGGAACAGATAGTATAACAGTAACAGTACCATTTGGTTTCAAAGTAACCGAAATGGTTTTGTCCTCAACACTTGATTTATGTTCAGTGCCATTTACAGTAATAGTTCCATATTTGGTACCTTTAGTAGTAGCACTGTATTTAAATGACAATTCAGCTTCTGTAGTCTTATTATTAGTAAAAGTCAATTCCGAAGATGCTGCATAATAATACTTTCTAGCACCTGAATCATCTTTGCCACCTACTAAACTACCAACAACATTAGTTCCGGCAGCAGTCCAAGAACATTCAGGAGTACCTGAACCGGTAGCGTCAGTAGCACTTATGCCAAGACCATCAACAGTGCAACCTGAAAAATCTTTGGTTGTTGCCGCACTTGCTGAAAAAATGAATGTGGGTACCATAGTGAAAAGCATCAATGCAACAAGGAGCATTGACCAAAGTCGTTTGAATTTAAAATTCATTTTACTCATATCCTTTCTTATGTTATCAATTTTTTGATTTTATATATCACCTACGACCTTGTATTTTACAAAATCGTAGGTTTTATTACATTTTAAGAGTTAATCAGGCAGGATAATATCTTCCGTCTGTGCCAAAGTCATACATTCCACCGGGAAGAAGACCATTTGTAAGTGTAGGCCAATATTTACCTGTTGCAAGAGCACCTGTTGAAGAACGCACATAGATATAGAATGTCTTTCCGTCCTCGTCTTCAAGTTTAACAAGACCGGCATTCCAATCGTTAACACCATCCTTGTAGTAGTAATACTTACCATTTTCGAAGTAAATACCATTCTTTACTTCGGGTTCTACAGGAGTTTCCGGTGTATCGGGAATTTCAGGTTCTTCGGGTGTATCTGGTGTATCTGGTGTATCAGGAATTTCTGGTTCGGGATCCGGTGTTACAAAGGCAGGATAATATCTTCCGTTTGTACCGAAATCATATGCACCATAAGCTAAAAGACCGTTTGTAATTGAAGGCCAATATACACCTGTAGCAAGTGCACCTGTTGAAGAACGCACATAAATATAAAAGTCTCTGCCGTTTTCATCAGTAAGTTTTACAACACCTGCATTCCAATCATTTACGCCATCTTTGTAATAGTAGTACTTACCATTTTCATAATAAATACCATTCTTTACTTCGGGTTTTTCCGGAGTAACAGGTGTGTCGGGGATTTCAGGCTCAGTTGGAACATCGGGTTCATCAGGTGTCACTGGTGGATAGTATCTTCCCTGTTCGTCAAAATCGTATGCCTGCTGCTGAAGAAGATTATTTGTTGCTGTTACCCAATATCTACCGGTTGCAAGCTGTCCGTTTGAACGAACATAAATATAATATTCCTTACCATTATCATCTGTTAATTTCTTAACGCCTGCATTGTATTTAATGTTACCATTTTCATAATAGTAATAGACACCATTTTTTTCTACAACACCATTAAGAAGTGCAGGTGAATCGGAATCGTCAGGCTTCTCACCAGGATTTTCACCAGGAACATTAGTTATTCTACCCTGTTCATCAAAGTTATAGGGACCCATGGGAAGAAGACCGTTAGTCTTTGTTGGCCAATAAGTACGATTTTTGATAGCGCTGTTATTTGCACAGAAGTAATAATAATAACCATCAATATAAACTATGCCTGGCTCAATCTGAAGAACACCATTAACAAGATAGTAAGTATTTGAACCTACATCCCAAAGTCCGGTATAATCTTCCTGGAACACTCCGTTTTCATCGAAAAGATAATAACCATATTCAAGATCAGGACCGACTACAGACTGATATCCTGTTGTAACATATGGCTGATATTTTTTTGTATGGTATGTTTTACCATCAACGGTAAACCACTTACCTGTAACCCAAACGCCAGCCCATCTGTAACGTGTTCCATTTGAATCTTTTACAAGCTCGCCCTTAGTAAGAATGTAATCGGTAAACTCATAATTGTAGCCTTCAACCTTACAAGTACCATTTACAGCTTTGCCGGTATATGGATCAAAGTAATAATCAACAGGATTACCATTTTCATCGTAATCAGCAACCCAACCTACAGTTCTTTCACCGTTTCTTGCATAATAAAGAGCACCGTTATATTCAACTGTACCTGTACAACCACCGAGGCAAACACCGTTTTCATCAAACTTGTAAAAACGCTTTTCGCTTTCATCGTTCTTTGAAGGAATATACTGAATTCCTGTAAGAGCTTGGTGATTTACAAAGTAATAATCCTTGCCGTCAATCTTATACCATCCGCGACGAACTTCATTATTGATAATAAAGCTATCTTCAAATTCTGCATAGGTATCTGCAAAGTGAGCACCGCTTTCTGTTCCGCCTTCATATCCGGTACTGTTAGTTGTATAAGGTAAGAGGCCATATTTCTGCTGATTTTCTTTCTTTTGTGCAAATGAATAAAGAGATGATGCTCTAAGATAAATATCAAAACTTACATTACCTGTATTGATGATGATAAGCTCATTGTCAGTCCATTTTGCATCAGCTGAAGGCTTAGCCTTGATACCTGTAAGGATACATACAGGATTTGCTGTTTCGGGAGGAATAGGTTCTGTTCTGTCAATCCAGGTACAAATCATGGTAAGCATATTGTTTTCATCAACAGTTGCTTCCTTGAGTTCAAAATAGTCATTGATAATCTTAAGCTCTGAAGCATCAACTTCAACATCTTTATCAAACTGAGCGGTAATTTTTACTTCTGTAAGAACACTTACACGTTCAGCAAGTTGGAGAAGATAGTTAAAAGCTGAAGCTGCGCCGGTATCTGCACCGGGAAGCATAAAGGCGATATCTGCAAGCTTTGCAGGAAGCTGAATAGCTGTCATATCAAGAGCAAAGGTATAGCCTAATTCGATATCCTCATCAGGATCAACTACTACATAGTTCATACCATCTTCTGTTGTAGCATTGAAAACTTCTCTATTCCATGCAAGAGTTCGGTTACCTGCAGTTGCTTTATCAAAATCAAAAACAGCCTCACCTTCATTGAAAGCTGAAATTGACATTGTTGCATATATTTCTTCTGTTTCTGAAAGGAGTAAGAAACCTACTGCATAGAAGTTTCTGATAGAGCTTTCCGGGTCTGCTGTAAAGTAGAGTCCATCAAAATCACCTGCATCCGCATCTGACAAGAGCATTTCAACGTCTGTATCACTAAAAGCAACAGGATTGCCTTTATAATAAGCCTCCAAAGGTAACTTAACAGGAACACCAAATATAATGTTCATTTTTTCTTCTGCAAATTCAAGTGCATCAGGAATAACAACATGTAATTCCTTGCTACCAACAGATACACCGTCAAGAATAAGCTCAACCGTTACATCACCATTTTCAAGAGCTGTGAATACACCGTCTTGTGTAATCTCACCGATATTTTCGTCTGAAACATTCCAAAGAACACCTTCGGGAATCACTGCTGAAGAACCGATATTATTAACGCCGACAGCACTTAATGCAAGTGATGTACCAACTGTCAGATAATCGTAATCTGACTCGATAATAGCACGGTCAAATTCATCAGAGGGTTTTGCAGTTGAAACAGCTACAAGAGTTGCTGCAACACTTCTAGCATAACCATCAGAAGGACGATTTATTACCTTAATATCATCACTGCCCTCAGGCTTTGACATATATGTAGTGGATCCGCCGCCGTCAAGATTAACAGCGTTCACACAACCTGCTTCATACATAATCTGTGCGATTTCTTCCATTGAACCGCCGCATGAGAAAGGCTCCTGTCGTCCATCGAGAACCATCATTACAACGGAACCATCAGCCTTAATACCGATAGCAGTACGGCTTGCACGAGAAGTATAGTACTGGCTGTTTTTGTTAACAGCAATTTTTCCGTCTTTAACAAGAGTAGCACCGAAAGCACCTATAGCTTCCTGAATCTGAGACTTGTATGTATTATATTCAGCCTGAGTACCTATCATAGCTGCACCATCTTTGAGAATTGCAAAGAAGCCATCACCATCAACAGGATGCCATTCAACACCTTCCATAACAAGAAGTCCGCCAGGCTTACCGGTTGAAGTATTGAAACCGTCACCATTAATTGCAACAACAGGACGGAAATTTTCAATATGAGAGTGGTTTTTTACCATTGCAGCAACCTGATCCTGAACTCTCTGCATGGCCCAACCCTTGGAAGGATCGTTATTATTATAGTTAGCCATAATAGTAAGATCGTCACGGTTTACATCAACTGTTGCAACATAATACACCATCTGCTTTCCATCGGCAGACATAGCATAGTTAATCTGCTGTGTAACACCGGGAGCAAGAATTGATTCAGTTGAGGAGAAAATTGAATAATATCCGTTATCGGGTAATATTTCTTCGCCTTCTTCTTCGTTTCCGCCTTCAAGACGACCATCAGCCTTTGAAAAAAGATAATCAGCAAAAGCATAGCAAGCAGCCTTACGAAGATCAGTGTAATCTGAGATGCCTCGATCAGCCTCAAGAACCTGAATACCTACATTCAGACGATATGCATCATAAACAGCATTGCGAACATCATTCTTTGTTGTCTTGCCCGGAAAACGATTATTAAGGAAATAAGCAGCACGATCAGAATCATCAAGTTCTGCAGTGAAATAATTTTCAAAAAGCTCACTGAATGATCCATTTCCTGCAAGATACTCATTTACAAAATAATAAGCATCCATATCACCATAAAAGTCATCCCAACCAAATGCATCAGCCGCGTCAATGCCAAAGCAATATTCAAGAATGTATGTTGCTTTTTCATCGACTGTGTTGCCCTTCACAGTTGTTTTTTCTGCACAATAGTACAGAAGATCGCAAAGGTCACCTGCCCAGCCTGAAAGGTCCGGGGTTTTAGTGTTTGACTTGTTAACATAAGAGATATTCATTGTTCCGAACATATGACCAAAATCCACCTGGTTTTCGTTAGGAAGTATAAAATTATCAATTACAATGTCACGAAGATTCATTACGGTTGTACCGTTCAAAGCGTCCTGAGCTTCAACAAAATTTGTGAAATCCGTAATTTCCTGAGCTGCAAGAGTAGCCCAGTTTCCGTCAAGATAACGATCAACACCTGTTCTCACAAAATTTAGAACAAGCTCGCCCTCACTCTTAGACGAATTATCAGAATAATAATCCTCAGCATAAATCTCTAACTGCTTTAATTCGCTTAAAAAATCGTTATAGTTAGTAACGCTTCCTTTAGCAACAACAGAAAAAGGTATAATGCTAAAAATCATTAAAAGTGTCATCACAAGTGAAATAACTTTGATTGAAATTCTTTTTTTCATTTTATAACAACTCCTTTTTATTGAAAATTTATTAAAACAGTAACACCGGTTACTATAATTTACATACTAAAATTTATAAAATCTTATCAAATTGCTGTAAAGCAATTGCATTATCAGCCTGCGTTTTGATGAGGCTGTTTTTTATTTCAATTAACTCTTTCTGATTTGAAACAATATTGTATAAAGCTTTATTAAGTGCATCCTGAGAGTTTTCACAAACCCATCCACACTTCATTTCAGTCACCATTTCATAAGATGATGACG
>JAZQZO010000286.1:0-6917 GCA_045634065.1 Acutalibacteraceae bacterium | reverse complement strand
TAAACTCAATAAAGATAATTACTTTCAATGACGGTTCTCCCGATGTGAGCGTTGCTCCCGGTGAGGAAATTTATTCCGATCCTGTCTCACTGCCTGTTAAGGTTAATCAGCCTATCGCTGTCAGTATGTTCATCAATCAGTATCAGGATGTAGGTACTATGGGCCTTTCAGGCGCAACATCTTATTTCACAACAGGTGAAGCACTTAGAACAGAGGACTATGATCTGCTTGTAAGTGTATTTGATGAGCAGGAAATGCTCGACATTGTTTCAAAAATCCTTGAAGGCTTCAGTGGAAGCGACAACCTTAATCTTAAGCTCGCTTATAGCTTTATTAAGTTTGTTCCGGGTATTTCATCTCTTGATGTACTTACAGATGCTTCAGGCTATAGCGTTGTTGTTGCAGGTGACTCTACTGTTGCCAATGATTTCCCCGAGTATCTTGCTCAGGCTATTTATCAGCAGGACAACATTGAAAACGTAGGTATTGTAGGTAAGGGCTTGGTAGGTAACAGACTTTTAGCTTCAGGACTCGGTCTCGGAGAACAGATAGACGGAGATTCATTGCTTGCAAGATTTAACAGAGATGTATTTCGTCAGTCGGGCGTAGAGTATGTAATCATCAAAATTGGTGCAAATGATATTATTTACCCTGTTTCAAATGATGTTTTGGAGAAGTATCCAAATATCAGTCAACCTACTGCTGAAAGTATTATAAACGGGTATAAAACCCTTTTCAGAGAATGTCACGATGCAGGTGTGAAGGTAGTTGTTGCCAGCATTACTCAGTGGAAGGGCAACACCCGAGATTATTTTGAAGAGGGCGTGCCTCAGTATGACAGAACAGAAGAAGAATTTCAGAAGGACTGGCAGATTGCCAAAGAGGTAAACGCCTGGCTTGCTACCACAACAGAGCATGACGGATATATTGACTTTACGGAAATTTCTGCAAATCCTCTCGATAAAGATGCATTCTATTCCGAATACAGTACCGATGGTATGAACCCCTCTGAAGCTTGTCAGAGGCTTTGGGCTAATTATTTCCCGCATTCTCTTATCGGTGTTGGTACCAAAACCGGTGGTGTGCGCATTGAAGAGAGAGAAATATCTCTGTTTGCAGGTCAGGAAAAGCAGATTGTAGCTGAGGTTATTCCTGAATCCGCAGTTGATAAAAGTCTCACCTGGGAAAGCTCGGCGCCGGAGATTGCATCGGTTGACGAAAACGGTATTGTCAAAGCTCTTTCCAGCGGCACAGCTGTTATTACCTGCAAAACTGTTTCAGGCGGATACACGGCATCTTGTTCAGTTACGGTGACAACCAAGCCTGAGAGCATAATGCTCGATTACACCGAACGAGATATCTATACAACAAAGAGTGTTACCCTCGAAGCTATAGTCTTACCCGAGTACGCTAATGATAAAAGTGTTAAATGGACATCAAGCAATAAACTTGTTGCCACAGTTGATCAGAACGGTAAGGTAACAGGTGTCGGCACAGGTATGGCAACTATCACTGCCACAACAAACGTCGGCGGACTCACTGCAACTTGCATCGTTAATGTAACGAAAAAAAGAGAAGTTCAGTCTGTTACCATCACTTCAGGCGGAGACCCCATAACCAAGAAAACACTTTATATAAACGATAAGCCGAAAACTGTATTTGAATATGCGGTGTCACCTACTAATGCAACTTTTAAAGATGTGGTTTGGTCAAGCTCCGATCCTAAAGTTGTAAGCGTTGACCAGTTGGGTAATATCAAAGCCTTGTCTGTGGGCGTTGCTGCTATCAAATGTACTTCTGAAGATAACCCTTACGCTGTTGCAACTTGTACAGTTTATGTCAAAGTCAAGGTGACAGGTGTAGAGATGAGCACATCAGAACTCAGTATCTTCGAAACTAAATCAAAATCACTGTCAGCAGACGTGCTTCCGTCAAGTGCATCAAATAAAAAACTTGCTTGGTCCTCTTCTGATGAAACCATTGCCAAGGTTGATGCAAACGGCAAGGTTACAGGTGTTAAACCCGGTACGGCATATATAACAGTTAAGGCGGGTAACGGCAGATTTTCCGACACCTGCAAGGTTACTGTTAAGAGAATTGTCTACAGCAAGCAGATCAAGCTCAATAAAACAAGTCTCACTCTCGATGACGGCAAGAAGTATGAACTTACTGCTACTGTGTTACCCGAGAACACCACAAGCAAAACTGTGACTTGGTCATCAAGCAACTCAAAGGTTGCAAAGGTGGATTCCTACGGTGAGGTCACAGCTGTTAATCCCGGTACTGCATACATTTATTGTAAGACAAAAGATGGCGGTGTAAGTGTTAAATGTAAAGTCACAGTTAAAGAAGTTAAGGCTACATCTATCAGTTTTTCTTCAAGTGCAACATCTGTTGAGTACTCAAAGACCAAGACTCTTACACCGAATTTTAAACCTTCAAACGCAACGGATAAATCCCTGACCTGGACTTCAAGTAATCCTAAAGTGGTTTCTGTTGATAAAAACGGAAAGATAAAGGGTCTTCAGGCAGGTAAAAGCGCAGTGATCACTGCTAAAACAAAGACAGGCAAACTCACAGCGAAAATTACGGTTAATGTAAAACCCGTAAGTGTTTCAAGTGTGAGTCTCAACAGAACTTCTTTAAGTCTCAGCAAGGGTGGCACATTCACTCTTACAGCCACAATCAAGCCGAGCACTGCTACAAATAAGACTCTCACCTGGACTTCAAGTAAGCCGGCTGTGGTTAAGGTTGATAAAAACGGCAAGGTGACTGCTCTTAAAAACGGTACTGCAACTATTACCTGCAAGTCTGCAAACGGCAAAACTGCAACTTGCACTGTTACGGTAAGAAAGATTGCTGTTACTGATATTCAACTTGACAAGAGAAGTGTTCTGGTAGATAAGGGTGCAAGTTTCACTATTGTGGCAACTATCACTCCCGGCAATGCGACAAATAAAACTGTCAAGTGGACAACCTCTGACAGTAGTGTTGCAAAGGTATCTTCAAGCGGTAAAGTCACTGCTGTTGCAACCGGAGTTTGTCAAATTACAGCTACAACTGCTGACGGTGGACATACGGCAGTTTGTATGATTACGGTAAAATAATTCTTTGGGATAGCCTTTTGGCTATCCCTTTGGTTTTAGTTGGTGCCGGAGGGGAGTGGGGGCTCAGGCAAAATCACTATGTGATTTTGTGGGCGACACCTTGGTGTCGCCCTGCCGAAGCTTCGGCACCTGAGCCCCTTGCAGAAACTTCCCTCTTGTGCTAAAATATCATCGGTGATTAAAATGAAATGTTACAGTTGCCCGAGAATGTGCGGTGCAGACCGAGAAAAGCAGATGGGTTATTGCCGCACGCCTTGGGATTTTAAGATTGCAAGAGCAGGCCTTCACTTCTGGGAAGAACCGCTAATCAGCGGTGAAAATGGAAGTGGCACTGTCTTTTTTTCAGGGTGCAACCTCGGCTGTGTCTACTGCCAGAATTATGAAATCAGCCACGGAGATGTAGGCAAAACAATAAGCGAAAAAAGACTGCTTGAAGTTTTCGCTGAACTTAAAGAACAAGGTGTACACAATATAAACCTCGTTAATCCTACGCATTATGCTGAAAGGTTATCGACTCTTCTTCACGAATTCGACAAGCAACTGCCGGTAGTTTATAATTCTTCGGGTTATGAACGTACAGAAACTTTGAAAAAGCTTGATGGCGCAGTCGATGTATATCTGCCTGATCTTAAATATATCAGTCCCGATAAGTCTTATAGGTACTCTGCCGCAGAGGATTATTTTGAATTTGCATCAAAAGCTCTTGTTGAAATGAAAAATCAGTGCAGTGAAAACATATATGATGAAGACGGTATACTCCAAAAAGGTATTATTGTAAGACATCTGATTTTACCGAAGAACACAAATCAGAGCATAGAAATTCTCAGATGGATTTATAATAATTTAGGTTCGGATACAGTTGTCAGTCTAATGGCACAGTACACACCTTTCGGCAAAATTGAAAATCATTCTGAGCTTAAAAGAAAAATAACAGAGCGTGAATATGACAAGGTGTTATCCTTTGCTGTCGGTCTCGGATTCAAAAATATATTTACCCAAGAGCCGTCATCGTCATCAAAAGAATTTATTCCTGATTTTGATTTGACAGGTGTATAAGTCTTGTGATACAATGTGTATAATAATTATTTGGAGGAATATAAAATGAAAGGATTTTTCGGAGAATTTAAAAAGTTTATAATGAGAGGCAATGTTATTGACCTTGCTGTCGGTGTTATCATAGGCGGTGCTTTCCAGGCTATTGTTAATTCACTTGTTAATGATATCGTATCTCCTGTGCTTTCACTTGCGACCAAGGGTGTTAACTTTGCTGACAAGTTTATAGTACTCACAACTGAAGAGGTAACATTTGCAACAGTTGAAGCTGCAAAGGAAGCAGGTTATGCAACACTCAATTACGGTGGCTTTATTACAGCTATCATAAACTTCATTATTATGGCGTTTGTTATCTTCTTTCTTGTTAAGACTATCAACAAGGTTTCGGAAATCGGCAAGAAAAAGGAAGAGGAAGTACCTGCAGAACCCACAACAAAGACTTGTCCTTTCTGTCAAAGCGAAATCAGCGTTAAGGCAGTGAAATGCCCAAACTGCACATCTGATATTCCTGAGGAGGCATAATCAATGCTTGGTTTTATCGGTACAGGTAATATGGCAACAGCCATAATAAAAGGTGTTCTCGCTTCGGGTATGCTCAAAGGTGAGGATATCGCAATTTATGATATTGCCACAGACAAGGCAGAAAAACTCGGGAAAGAATATAGCCTTAATGTTTTTGACAGTGAAAACGAAGTTGCAAAGAAATGTGATAAAGTTGTTCTAAGCGTAAAACCTAATGTTTTTCCGTCGCTTCTCAGCAAAATTGACGGTGAACTTAAGAAGAATAACCCTCTTATCATTTCAATCGCCGCAGGTAAGACTATCGATTTTATATCAGAATGTCTTTCTTTTGATGCAAAAATTATCAGAGTTATGCCTAACATTAACGCTAAAGTCGGTGCGGCTGTGTCTGCATATTGCGGCAAAGACAATGTCAGTGAAACTGAACTCGGATTTGTCAAAGATCTTTGCGAAAGCTTCGGCATTGCCGTGAAAATCAGCGAGAATCTTTTCTCGGTTTACAGTGCTATAGGTGGTTGCAGTCCTGCTTTCTCTTATATGTTCATAGATTCCCTTGCAAGAGCTGCTGTTAAAAACGGTATGCCTAAAAGTGTGGCTTTAGAGGTGGCTACAGGTGCAGTTCTCGGTAGTGCCAAGATGATTCTTGAAAGTCAGGAGCATCCCTGGCAGTTGGTTGATCAGGTTTGTTCACCGGGCGGCACAACAATCGAGGGCGTGACTTCACTTCAGAATGATGGCTTCGAATCTGCGGTTATGGATGCAGTTCAGGCTGCAATAGATAAAGATAAAAGACTGTGATATTACGGAGAGTTGAACCCAAGTTCAGCTCTCTTTTATCTTTGTATTTGAGTTTCTGCAGGAGGGTGCAGGCGGCTGACGTGAAAGCACGAAGTGCTTTCCGAGGACGCTTTTAGCGTCCTCGCGCCGAATTTTCGGCGACGTCAGCCGCAACCACCCTCCGCCTCTGACTAAAAATACGAGTATAATCAGCACTTACCCTTGACTTTTTCTCAGTATTGTTTACAATATATACTGTAATAATTTAATCAGTTAAAGGATGATAAAAATGAAAGCAATCGTAACAGTAATCGGTAAAGACAAGTCAGGTATTATCGCAGAGGTCTGCACACTTCTTGCAAACAGCAAGGTTAATATTCTCGATATCAGCCAGACAGTAATGCAGGGCTTTTTCACAATGACAATGCTTATTGATCTTACAGATTCAATAAAAGACTTTGCAACTCTCAGCGATGACCTTAAAGCTAAGGGTGACGAAATGGGTCTTAATATCAGAATGCAGAGAGAAGATATCTTCGATCTTATGCACAGAGTATAAGTCAGGGAGGTACCAATAATGCATAATCAGAAAGAAATTATGTCCACCATTAATATGATTGATCACCAGCATCTTGATGTCAGAACCATTACAATGGGTATCTCTCTTCTTGACTGCTGCAGTGACAGTGTTGAGGTGACAGCTAAAAAGATATATGACAAAATCACTCGTCTTGCAGAAAACCTTGTTAAAACAGGTGAGGATATCGAGCGTGAATTCGGTATTCCCATTGTGAATAAGCGTATTTCTGTAACCCCTATTTCAATTGTTGCAGCTTCCTGCAAGGAGACCGATTATACTCCTATTGCAAAGGCGCTTGACAGAGCTGCACATAAGGTAGGTGTAAACTTCATCGGCGGTTTCTCAGCTCTTGTACATAAGGGTATGACCAATGGTGATATCAATCTTATAAATTCAATTCCATCTGCCCTTGCTTGTACTGAGAGAGTTTGTTCAAGTGTGTCAGTTGCAAGCACAAAGGCAGGTATCAATATGGATGCAGTTGGACTTATGGGCAGAATTATCAAGAAAACAGCTAATATGACTGCTGATAAGGGCGGTTTCGGCTGTGCTAAGTTAGTTGTCTTTGCAAATGCCGTTGAGGATAACCCTTTTATGGCAGGTGCTTTCCACGGTGTCGGTGAAGCTGAATGTGTAATAAATGTAGGTGTAAGCGGCCCGGGCGTTGTTCATCACGCTCTTAAAAAATGTAAGGGTGAGCCCTTTGATGTTGTTGCTGAAACTATCAAAAAGACTGCCTTCAAGATTACACGTATGGGTCAGCTTGTTGCATCTGAAGCATCAAAAAGACCTGGTGTACCCTTTGGTATTGTTGAGCTTTCACTTGCTCCCACACCTGAAAAAGCCGATAGTGTTGCAAGAATCTTAGAAGAAATGGG
>JAZQZO010000285.1:0-3281 GCA_045634065.1 Acutalibacteraceae bacterium | reverse complement strand
CACAGGCATCAAGCCCTCAACTAAGGTAAATCAGGTAACCAAGGAAATCAGAGCTAAGCTTGTGAATATTCTCAAGGATTTAAAGGTTACAGTTATGTCTTTCAGACCTATTGAAGAGGCTATTGTGACTTCCGGTGGTGTAAGCACCAAAGAGCTTGACCCCAAATCAATGGAGTCAAAGCTAGTGAGCGGACTTTACTTTGCAGGTGAGGTTATTGACGTTGACGCGTATACCGGTGGTTTTAACTTGCAGATTGCTTTTTCAACGGGTATGTGTGCGGCGAACAGTTTATAAAATAATATCGCGTTTTTGATTCTTTTTCCGCGATAGGAAAAAGAATGCCCCGCGGCGAGCGAATATTAAATCTGCTTTGCTGATGCGATATGCACCCGACGGTGCGAGTATTTTAAATTAGGAGAATAACTATGAGTATTATCAACGTTGCTATTGACGGCCCTGCAGGTGCAGGTAAAAGTACAATTTCAAGAGCTGCTGCAAAAGAACTCGGATTTATCTATATTGATACAGGAGCTCTTTACAGAACAGTAGGTCTTAATGCTTTGAGAAAGGGTGCAGATGTTAACGACCCCGAGTCGGTTGTTGCAACTCTCACAGATGACCTTAAGGTTGAACTTCGTTTTATCGACGGTGAGCAGAGAATGTTCCTTAATGATGAGGATGTGTCAGATAAAATCAGAACTCCGGAGGTTTCCTCAGCGGCTTCAATTACTTCAGCTGTACCCGAAGTCAGAAAGTACCTCTTTGATTTGCAGAAAAATCTTGCTAAAAACAATAACTGCATTATGGACGGCAGAGATATAGGTACTGTAGTTCTTCCCGATGCGAAAGTAAAAATTTTTCTTACAGCTACACCTCAAGCCAGAGCTCAGAGAAGATATGACGAGCTTATAGAAAAAGGTATGGATGTAAAATATGAAGATGTTTTAGCTGATATGATAAAGCGTGACTATGATGACTCTCACAGAGCAATTGCACCTTTAAAGCAGGCTGACGATGCTATTTTAGCTGATACCAGCGGCAACACTCTTGAAGAGTCCATCGCATTAATAATTAAGATAATTAAGGACAACATATAAGTAAAAACTTATATGGGAGTCGGTAAAATTGCATTTTGATTACGAAAAGAAAGAGGACAGGAGCTTTTACAAAATCGCTGTACCGCTGATAAAAGCATATGCCAATGCTCAGTTTAAACTCAACTGCATAGGTCGGGAAAATATTCCCAAAGAAAAAAGACGGCTTATAGTTGCCTGCAATCACGTTTCTTTTGCGGACCCTGCCGTGATAATCAGCTTCTTTCCTTATTCGATACACTTTATTGCTAAGAGTGAGCTTTTTGAAAATCCTGTTACAGCTTTTTTTCTGAGTAATCTAAATGCTTTTCCTGTCAGAAGGGGACTAAGCGACAGAAGTGCCATAAAATATGCCTGCGACATTCTGAATCAGGATAAGATTTTAGGCATATTCCCAGAAGGCAGGCGGGTACGTTCTGCTATACCCGAGAAAGCAAAAAAGGGAGTGGCTTTTATCGCCAAACGTACCGGTGCCGATGTCTTGCCAGCTTGTCTTTATATTGACCCGAAGGAAGATGTTTTCCGGCCGAGAATAACGATGAGATTCGGCAGGGTACTGAAAAACAGTGAGCTTTTCTCAGCTGATAAAAGTCTTGAAGAAGTGGCAGATTATATAATGAATAATATTGAAAATTTATGGGAGTGCGGACATGGAAATTCGCGTGGCTGAAACAGCAGGCTTTTGTTTCGGTGTAAACAGAGCTGTTGATATGCTTTATAAAATGATAGAAGAGGGCAAGAAGGTGTGCACCTTAGGGCCTATTATCCATAACCCTCAGGTTATCGAAGATTTAGAGGGAAAGGGCGTCAGGATTATCTCGGATGTCAGCGAAGTGCCTGAAGGTTATGAGGTGGTTATCCGTGCTCACGGTGTTACTAAACAGACAGTGGAAAGTCTTGATAAATCAGGGGTAAAATATACCGATGCTACTTGTCCATATGTGCTGAAAATTCACAGAATTATCAAAGAGCAGACAAATGAAAATGATATAGTTTTAATTGCAGGTGATGGTGAGCACCCTGAAGTCAAAGGCTTTTCAAGCCATTGTAAAGGTGAATACTATACTTTTAAAAATAGTGATGAGCTTCTCAAAATACTTGATGATAATGACAATTTCGAAAATAGACAGATTTATTTCTTGGCTCAGACAACTTTTTCTGTAAAAGAGTGGAAAAAATGCTTAAAAATTATTCAAAAAGTATGTACAAATTCAATTTATTTTGATACAATATGTAGAGCTACCCAAGAAAGACAGGATGAAGCAGGCCTTTTATCTGAGTGGGCAGATGTTATGTTGGTTATTGGAGGCAACTTCAGTTCCAATACTGTCAAACTTAAAAATGTCTGCGAAGAAAACACGAAGACATATCTTATTGAAAGGGTAGAAGATTTACAGCCCATAGATTTTGATGGTTGTAATAAGATTGGTATAACAGCAGGGGCATCCACACCTGCACGAATTATAAAGGAGGTTAAAGTTATTATGACAGAGAACTTTAACGAAATGCAAACAAATAAATCGAAGGAGACACAGGATCAGGAGCTTTTCTTAGCTGCAGTAGACAGTATGGATAATACAAGCACAAGTCAGAACGTAGTTGGCGTTGTTGTTAGTATCGCGCCCAACGAGATTCAGGTTGATATCGGCAGAAAGTATGCCGGCTTCATTCCCAGAGACGAATACAGTAACGACCCCACAGCTGACCCTATGCAGGAACTCAAGGTTGGCGACAAGCTTAACCTCACCATTATGTCAACAAATGACAATGAAGGCACAATGAAGCTCTCAAAGCGCATCTATGACAGAAAGTCATCTTGGCAGAACATCCTCAACGCTAAGGATAGCGAAGAGGTTATGGAAGCTGTTGTTGCTGAAGTTGTTAAGGGTGGCGTTATCGTTTATCCTATGGGTTCAAGAGTATTCATTCCTGCTTCACTTACAGGTGTTGCAAGAGGTGAAGAGCTTGATGTACTTCTCAAGCAGACTGTTAAGTTCAGAATCATCGATATCGATGAAAGAAAGAGACGCGTTATCGGTTCAATCCGCAGTGTTGCTGCTGAAGAACGCAAGGCAGCTGCTGATGCTTTCTGGGCAACAGCTGAAGAAGGCAAGACTTACACAGGTACAGTAAGATCACTTACAAACTACGGTGCATTTGTTGACCTTGGCGGCGTTGAAGGTATG
>JAZQZO010000284.1:0-5391 GCA_045634065.1 Acutalibacteraceae bacterium | reverse complement strand
ATACCCTGCTTAATTAGCTTTGAGGCAACGCCCTTGCCCTGATGCTTCGGGTCAACGAAAACAGGGGAGATGATCAGGGTGTTTTCCGGGAATACCTTACAGTCAAGCTGACCGTAGGTTATAAGCATTTTAACAGTCTTCGGCAGATAAAGCAGAAGAAATACCCAGTTGGGGTACATAAGAAAGTCAAAGGCGTCATATTCATTGTGAGCATCGCGCCATACACAGATACCGCGGTTTTCTTCGTCTATATAAATGATATCTTCTCTTGAAGAGGTAGCAAGACGCTCTATGAAAAAATGATAATCAAACCTCTTTCTCATAGACTCATTCTTATTTAAGTAAAGATGCACAGGGTCATTGGCAAAGCTCTCCGATGCCATTCTGGCAAAGTATTTGAGTTGCTTATTTGTAAGCTGATGTTTTTTCATATCTTTCTCCCTAGATTTATCTTGCATTAATTATACCATAGGCAAATCATTTATACAAGTACCGATATGGCTATCTGTTACTTTGATAAATGCAACACATTATAGTTGTAGTGCACAATATACATATTTTATTAAATATTTAGACTTATATTATTAACGAAATCGCCTATATTGTTTTGATATTATGTTATCAGTGCAAATATGCGCACTTCAAAAGTCGTTCAATTCAGATTTAACAATATCAATATTACTACAGGAGGCTATAATGGCTAAGAAAGAATTCAAATACTATCCCCGCGAAGAAGTTAACTCAATAGTAGAAATTGCAGAGCGCTCAAAAAGACTCTATGGTGACAAAGTTGTTTATATCTACAAAGAGAAAAAACAGAGAGTAGAAAAGACCTATAACGATCTTGTTGCAGACAGCAAAAAGCTGGCTCAGTATCTTATGAAGCAGAATCTCAACAAGGGTCATATTGCTCTTATCGGTGGTTCAAGCTATCAGTATATTGTCAGCTACTATGCTGCAATGTATGCAGGCCTTGTTATTGTACCCCTTGACAAGGAGCTTGCTTTTGAGGATGTTTATGAGCAGATGGAAAAGGCAGAAGCTGATTTCTTCCTTTACGATAAAACCTATAGAGACTATGCTGAACTCGTTACTGAGAAAACCAATGGTGCTATGGGTATGTTCTGCATTAATAATCCCGTTGAAACTGAGGGTGAAGATCTTCCTTTCCCTGAAGTTGATCCCGACAAGCTTTCAACTATTATCTTTACTTCCGGTACAACAGGTAAGGGTAAGGGTGTAATGCTGACTCAGAGAAATATAGCAAGAAATGTTTCTCACGGTCTTACCCATGTTAACTGTTTTGAAGATGACGTTTCTTTGTCAATTCTTCCTATGAATCATGCTTATGAATGTCTCGGAAATTTGTTCGCTGCCGTTTATGTAGGTGCGACAGTTTGCATCAGCAGCAGTCTGAGAAATTTAGCAAAAGAGCTTATAGAATATAAACCAACGGTACTCTTTGCAGTTCCCCTTGTTCCTCAGACTCTTATTGATAAAGTATGGTCAACTGCTAAAAAAGAAGGTAAAGACGGCAAACTTAAGTTTGGAATCAAGCTCTGTAATATCGTAAAGAAATTCGGTATCGACCTTACAGATAAAATTTTAGGTGACGTAAAAGCTGCTTTCGGCGGCAGACTCAGGCTTATTGTTGCCGGCGGTGCACCTGTTTCACAGCTGCTTATTAATTCCTGCGATGACTTTGGAATCAAAGTGGTTCAGGGTTACGGCCTTTCAGAATGTTCACCTCTTCTTGCGGTTAATTTTGACTATTTACAGAAACCTGATTCTTGCGGTAAGGTTATTCCGGGCTGTGAAATGAAGGTTGTGGATGGTGAGCTTTGGGCAAAAGGTGTTTCAGTTTCAAAAGGATATTATAACGACCCTGAAAACACAGCCGAAACATTTGTTGATGGTTGGTTTAAAACAGGTGATATGGGTTATATCGACGAAGACGATTTCGTTTTCATCACCGGCAGAAAGAAGAATCTTATCATTCTCGGCAACGGTAAAAATGTCGCTCCCGAGGGAATCGAAGACGATATGCATAAGGCTATTCCTTACATCAGTGAGGTTGTTATTCTCGGTGTTGACGATAAGCTTTGTGCTGCAGTTTATATTGATGAAGAAAGCGGTGCAACACAGCAGCAGCTTCGCGAAGATATAGCAAAATTCAACAAGGATATGCCTGTTTATAAGCAGATTGCAAATATTGTTGTTTCAGATGAGCCCTTCCCCAGAACAACAACAAAGAAGATTATCAGAAGAAAAGTTGAAGAGTTCGTTGCAAACCAAAAATAATTGACTCAAAGCGGCACTTTACCTGTGTGTAAAGTGTCGCTTTTTTCTTTCTTCGCCTTGACTTTACAGCAATAAAATGGTAAAGTATATACTATATATTTTGAAAAGGAGAGTTAAAGTTAAAATGGAACAAAAAATCCTGAAGCTGATTGGCGTTAAGGGTACGTTTAAAAAAGATGTTATGCCTATGATTAATTACAGTAGTGCCAACATTACAACAGCGGGCTCCGGTTACGTTATCAGCCTTTATTTCACCCTGTTCCTTACAGGTGTGGTAAATCTCAAAACAGAGCAGGCAGCTATTATTACATTTATTGCCGGTATATGGGATGCTGTTATCGACCCGTTTATCGGTATCATCACTGACAGAACTCGTTCAAAATACGGCAGACACAGACGTTATATCCTTTGGGCGATGCCACTTTATGCTGTCAGCACTGCATTGCTGTGGAATTCCTACGGTCTTGATGGTGCCGAAAGACCGACACAGGCTATCATTTATTTCACAGTGGTTTATCTGCTTTACAAGACAGCATACTCATTTGTTGATGTACCCCATACTGCAATGCTTCCCGAGCTTGCACCTGACTATGACTTAAGAACACAGTACAACTCAGTGGGTTACATTTTCAATTCTATCGGTATGTTCCCGTCTTTCATTCTTGCTATGCTTGTGCTTAAAGCATTCGGCTTTGATGACCCTGAAAGCGGTGCAGAATTCCCGATGCTTCTTGTAGGTATTATTCTTGCAGTTGTATATGCTCTCAGTCTTACCCATACCTTCAGAAAAACAAGAGAAAAGCCCTCTCTTGATATGAAGCTTGAGAAGTTTGATTATAAGTATTTCTTCCAGGAGTATATTCTCGTTCTCAAGAACAAGGCCTTCAGAAGATACTTCATTATGAGCCTCTTCTACAACACTGCTTGTAACTTCTACCGTTCATCACTCGTGTTCTATATAAGATATATTGCACGTCTTATCAGACTTTACGGCATATTCACTATAATTGAAGGTGCTGCTGAAACCTCAGCTTTCCCCTTTAACTATGCTATGACAATGAAGCACGGCAAGAAGAAGTGTTCATTTGTTGTTACTCCTCTTATGATTTTAGGTTTTGCTGTTTGTCTTTTTATGAATCCTACAGATAAGAACAGCAGTTCAATTATATGGACTATCATTCTTATGCTTTCAGCTCTTTTCTATCCCTTCGGTAAATCAGGTATAGGCTACACAGCTACAAATATCTTCCCTGATATTTCAGATATTGATGAGGCAATCACAGGAAGAAGACGTGAAGGTGTTATCGGTACATTCAACACTCTCATCAAGACTTGTGTTTCAACTACCGTTCAGAGCCTTGTACTTGTAATTCTCGGTCGCTTCGGTCTTGTAACAGGTAGTGAAGTTACTGAATACGAAAAAGCAACAGGCTTACTTTACGATCAGCCTGATAGTGCACTTTTCGGTGTTCGTCTTTGTGTTGCTATTATTCCTATCGCTTTTACTCTTATCTCACTGTTCCTTCTTCATAAGTTCCAGATGAATAAGTCTGAACACAGCCTTATCCGTGCGGCTGTTGCTACAAAGCATAAGTACGGCTCAGTTGCTCTCACAGAAGAACAGGTTAAAATTGTAGAAAAGATTTCAGGTCAGAAGTACGCAAACACCTGGCTCGGCAAGGATAATGACAGTGACGAAGCTCATACAGTTGAACCCAATGAAAACGGTGAATATCAGATTCTTATTGATATTGAAGAAGAAATGAAGAAAATCAGAAACTCAAAAGAAGGCAAAGTAGCAGAAAAGGAGAATGCATAATGGCAAAGATTGATATTTCAGTAAAAGAACCCCCAAAAAAGGAAAAATGCTGGCAGCAGAGTCTTAAAGATTTCCTCTTTATGTTTATTCAGTGGACCTGGGCGCTTCCTGTTAACCTTGTAGGATGGATTGCATTTACAATTTGTACCAAGATTTTAGGTTATCGTTGGCAGCACTTCGGTTATGCGAAGATTGTTTATGTACCCTGGAAGGGTGGCGGACTTTCAATGGGTCTGTTCATCTTCATTAAAGACAATGCTAAGAGCAAGGAATGGACTTACAACTGCCGTATCCACGAGTATGGTCACACCTGGCAGGCTCTTCTTCTCGGTCCTCTTTACTATATTGTAATTGCTCTTCCTTCAGTTATCTGGTGCAACTGTTTTGCAGGTTACAGAAAGAAGAACAATGTTCCTTACTCAAAGCTTTACTGTGAGGGTTGGGCAAATGCCTGGGGCGTGAAGTTCAGCGGACTTCCTCAGACTGAAAATCATAATTAAAATCATAAGAGTACAGATGATCGCGTCTGTACTCTTTTTTCTTTCAGTCTTTGCTGCGGGGCTCAGGAAAAATCCGCCAGCGGATTTTTTCGGGGCACAAAGTGCCCCGAGCCGAATAAAATTCGGCTCCTGAGCCCCCGAACCCCACCTGCAACTGTCAGTTGCTAAAAATTTAAAGCCGAGTTGATAGACAAAATTATCCTTGTATGCTAGAATTAAAACAGAAAACACACAAAGGAGTGATTATATGAATAATCTTGGCGAAAGACTTTACGAACTTCGAACAAAACACGAAATGTCCCAGGGTGATCTGGCAGAAAAACTTGACGTTTCCCGTCAGACCATTTCGAAATGGGAAAACAATATGAGTGTCCCTGAGCTTGACAAAATAATATCTTTGAGCAATGTCTTCGGTGTGTCTGTTGATTATTTAGTAAAAGGCGAGGGCGAATTACCTGAATCTGCACTTGTACCTGAGGTTGCCGAATTTACCGAACCTGAATATGTGGCGACAGCAGAACCTGTTTCTGTTAAAACGATAACTGTAGACTCGACAAAGAAACTGATTACAGGTTTGTCAATGGGTTTGGGTGCTATTTATCTTATAACCTTGCTTATCAATTCTGTCAGTCTTATATCAAATATTCTCAACGGCTATGCTTCATCTTCTTTTGTTGTAATAGCGGTTTCTTTGGCGATAAGTTATTTCGCCTGCATTTCCTTGCTTTCGAGAAAACTTAATCTGCTGGTCACATCTTACGTTTTTATGGC
>JAZQZO010000283.1:0-4756 GCA_045634065.1 Acutalibacteraceae bacterium | reverse complement strand
GGATGTTACGGTTACAATGGCAGATATCTCGGTTCAGGCTATCGAGAAATCTCTCAATATGCTTTTAGAGTATGATGAAAAGATAAGTGAAGAAATTATCAAAGCTGAGAAAAAGGCCGACAAATATGAAGATAAACTCGGTTCGTATCTTGTCAAGGTTTCAGCTCTTGAGCTTTCTGATGAAGATAGCACTGAGACTACAAAGCTTCTCCATATTATCAGTGACTTCGAGAGAATCTCAGACCACGCGGTTAATGTTCTTAAGTCTGCTGAAGAAATTGCAGAAAAGAAACTTGCTTTCTCAGAAAAGGCTAAGTCAGAACTTGCAACTCTTTCGGGTGCTATAAGTGAAATTGTAAAACTTGCATACAAGAGCTTTGCTGAAAATGATTTTGTTTCAGCAAGCAAGGTTGAACCGCTCGAACAAGTAGTTGATGACCTTAAAGATAAAATCAAGCTTAAACATATCCGCCGACTTCAGGAAGGCAGATGTACCATAGAACTCGGTTTCGTGCTCAACGATATTCTCACTGACCTTGAAAGAGTATCAGACCACTGTTCAAATATTGCAGGTCTCGTTCTGGAAATGGCTCACAGTGAAATGGATATTCATAAATATCTTAAGAAAATTAAGAAAGACCCGGATAGTGAGTTCAGCAAGCTTTATGAGAGCTATGGTGAAAAATACAGTATAACTACCAAGTAAAAAAACTAAAGCAGAATCTCAACAGGTTCTGCTTTTTTATATGTCAAAATAAATATCTTGATAGTTTGAAAAAATTGTGATAGAATAATAACCAACTATAAATATATCGGGAGAAAAAATTATGGATATTATAGTGGCAGGTATTGGTAAAATCGGTATGGCTATCGTGGAAACTCTGGTTAATGAGGGTCATAATGTGACTGTTGTTGACAATAAACCTGAAATAATTACAGATGTAACAAATATATATGATGTAATGGGTGTGTGCGGTAACTGTGCAGACTGTGAAGTGCTTGAAGAAGCAGGCGTTGAAAATGCAGAGCTTTTTATCGCTTTTACGAATTCAGATGAAATGAATATGCTCTCGTGCTTTGTTGCAAAGAAAATGGGTGCAAAGCACACTGTTGCAAGAATAAGAAACCCCGAGTACAATGACCGATCACTGGGATTTATGAGACAACAGCTTAATCTTTCAATGTCGGTTAATCCCGAGCTTTTAGTAGCTCAGGAGCTTTATAATATTCTTAAGATTCCGTCGGCTTTCAAGGTTGAATATTTTGCAAGACGAGGACTTGAGATGATTGAACTCAAGCTCAAGGAAGATTCACCTCTTTGCGGTAAGAAGCTCAGCAAACTGCGCGAAAAGCAGAATATAGAATTCCTTATCGGTGTTGTCCTTCGTGACGGCAAGATTATTATTCCCGACGGTAGCTTTGAGCTTGCGGCAGGGGATATCATTTCAATTGCAGCAACGCCCAACGATATGCAGAAACTTCTAAAGAGTATGGGTATTCTTGCTAAGCAGGCAAGAAGTGTTATGATTCTCGGTGGTAGCAAGACTGCTTATTACCTTTCAAAAATGCTCCTCTCCTCGGGTAACGATGTTAAGATTATTGAAAAAGACGCCGAGCGTTGTGAAGCGCTTTCGGATATTATACCGAAAGCGGTACTTATTAACGGTGACGGCTCGCAGCAAGAGCTTCTTCTTGAAGAGGGACTTCGCTCTCTTGATGCTTTTGTGGCTCTGACCGGTATGGACGAAGAAAATATCCTCATCTCTATATTTGCTTCAAATCAGAATGTACCCAAGGTAATTTCTAAGATTAAC
Source organism: Acutalibacteraceae bacterium (assembly GCA_045634065.1). Lineage (GTDB taxonomy): Bacteria > Bacillota > Clostridia > Oscillospirales > Acutalibacteraceae > UBA6857. Next base: position 2,942 of record JAZQZO010000283.1, on the reverse strand, counting down.
CGCGATGAAATGGTTAAAATGGCAGAGAAGTTAGGTCTTGACTGCATCGTATCAACTAAGTCTATTACCTGCGATATCATTCTCAGATATACAAGAGCGCTCCATAACAGTCTTGGCAGCAGTATAGAAACCCTCTATAAAATTATGGATGGTAAGGTTGAAACTCTTGAATTCAAGGTTGATGATGACCGCAGATTTATCGGGGTACCTATAAAAGAGCTGAAAATAAAAAGGGGTATTCTTATTGCCGGCATTACCCGTGCAAACAAAAAGACTCTTATACCCTCCGGTGATGACATAATAATGCCGGGTGACAGAGTCATCATTCTTTCGGCCGAACACCGAATTGCAACTCTTTCAGATATATTAAGGTGAGTGCTATGAACAGAAGAATGGTTTTATATGTAGTGGGTACCGTTGTGAAAATTGAAGCGGCACTTATGCTTTTCCCACTGATAACATCTTTTATATATAAAGAGAGCTGTGCCAAAGACTTTCTTATTTCTATAGGCATTGCGTTGGTTGTCGGTTTTGCTCTGACTCTCATCTTTAAACCCGGCAGTAAGGTTATCTATGCTAAAGAGGGCTTTGTTATCGTTTCTCTTGCCTGGCTTGCCTTGTCGCTTGTTGGTGCGTTGCCATTTTATATAAGCGGAGAGATACCCTCTTTTATTGATGCTTTCTTTGAGACAGTCAGCGGCTTTACAACCACAGGTGCATCAATACTAACTGACGTTGAAGCTATGAGTAAGGGTCTTCTTTTCTGGCGAAGCTTCACTCATTGGATTGGCGGTATGGGTGTGCTTGTATTTGTTATGGCTATTATCCCTACGGTGTCTGACAGAAGCATTCATCTGCTCAGAGCAGAGGCTCCGGGCCCTGTAGTCGGGAAAATAGTACCCAAAATGAAACAGACTGCAAGAATACTTTATATAATTTATATTGCCTTCACCTTTGCAGAAATGATATTCCTTCTCATTGGCGGAATGCCTTTATTTGACAGCATTGTTCACGCTGTCGGCACTGCCGGTACCGGTGGTTTTGGTATAAAGGCAGATAGCCTCGGTTCTTATTCACCTTATATTCAGTGGGTAATAACCATATTTATGCTTATTTTCGGTGTTAACTTCAATCTTTACTATCTTATTCTCATCAGAAAATTCAAAACAGCCCTTAAAAACGAAGAGCTTATGACTTATGCTATTATTGTTGTGCTCAGTATAGCTGCTATTACAATGAACATAAGGCCCTTGTATGAAAGCATATCCGAAAGCATCAGATACTCGGCTTTTCAGGTGGCTGCAATTATATCTTCCACAGGTTTCGCGACAGCAGACTTCAATCAATGGCCGGGTATGTCAAAAACGATATTGCTTCTTCTTATGTTCATAGGCGGTTCAGCAGGTTCAACGGCAGGTGGCTTTAAGGTTGCGAGAGTAGTTATGCTCTTCAAGGTAATAAAGCGCGAACTTCAGAAGCTTCTTCATCCCAGAGCAGTTGCAACAATACGTCTTGACAGCAAACGTGTAGATGAAAAGACGATAAGCTCCCTTGGTTCATATCTGGCGATATATGTGCTGTTTTTCTTCACAGTAGTATTTCTTCTTGGCTTTGATGCATTTGATATTGAGACTAACATTTCGGTTGCGGCCTCTTGCGTTAACAATATCGGTCCCGGCTTAGGTGCTGCAGGACCTGCTTCAAGTTATGCACTGTTTTCACCGTTTTCGAAGGTCGTTTTATCTCTGACAATGCTTCTGGGCAGACTTGAGATATTCCCTCTTATACTCACTTTATCACCATCAACCTGGGTTAAGAAGTGATTAATATGACAGATAAAAAAGAGGTGTTAAATGTGAAAAAAATTTCAACCCTTTTAATTTGTTTTCTCCTATTATTACAAGTTTCATCAGTGACATCTTTTGCTGTCAGCGAAAAGCAAGGAATGGATGCACTGAAAAATCAGTTTAAATCAGGTGAAAGTGCTCTCGATTATGTTTATTATTCACCGGTTGAAAAGAATGATAATACAAAATATCCTCTTGTTGTGTGGCTTCACGGCAATTCTTCCGGAGATTATCCCGGTCATCAACTTGATAATTGCAATATAGCTTTGTGGTCGAGTGAAGAATATCAGATGCGTTTTGATAAAACAAACGGTGCCTTTCTGCTTTTGCCGAGATACCCGACATCAAATATGATTTCAGTTGCCTGGGAGGGCAGTACCAATAACCTGAAAAAGACAATAGATGAATTTGTTAAAGAGCACCTGGATAATATTGATGTTAATAAAATATATATAGGCGGCTATTCTATGGGCGGGAAAATGACTCTGAGAATGGCAATGACTTATTCTTCATATTTTGCTGCGGCATTTCCGCTTTCACCTGTTTATGCACCTACGACGATGGAATTGAACAATCTTATTGATGTACCGTTGTGGTTTTTATGGTGCAAGAATGACGACTATTCCAGTCTCAATCCTATTACGGTGAATACCAACTGGCAATATCTTATGAGCATATCCAACTGCAAAGAGAAATGCCGTATATCAACCTTTGATACAATTTATAATTCGGATTATTCTGTAAAGACGGCCGACGGTAAAAATGATATTCACAATACCTGGGATGCGGCTTGCCACGACTTATTTATGGACAACGGTGCGCCTCAGAAAGATATGATTGTCAAAGATGGTACAGGTAAAACAGTTAATCTGACATATCCGAAGGGACTTATAAATTGGCTTTCTCTTCAAAGCAGAGAAAGTGATGATTCCGGTAACGGGAGAAAAACTTTGCTCGAAATTCTTGAGGGGCTTTTAGATATATTTGTTCAGGCTTTTGTAGAATTATTCAAAGCCTTTACAGATTAAAAATTGCAAAAATAATATAAATTAATTAACAATATTCGCATTAAGCATCAAATGTCTTTGAAAAGGT
>JAZQZO010000282.1:0-9444 GCA_045634065.1 Acutalibacteraceae bacterium | reverse complement strand
GGTCTTTACGAAGGTTCAAAGAGCTGGGCAAAGGCTGAAGCTCAGGGCCTTAAGGTTATGACTGCTGCTGAAGCTGCTAAGAACGCTGATATGATTATGATTCTTATCAATGATGAAAAGCAGGCTAAGCTTTACAAAGAAAGCATCGAACCCAACCTTACAGAAGGCAAGACTCTTGCATTCGCACACGGCTTCAACATTCACTTCGGTTGCATCAAACCTCCCAAGAATGTTAACGTTGTAATGATTGCTCCCAAGGGCCCCGGCCACACAGTAAGAAGCGAATATCAGGTTGGTAAGGGTGTACCTTGTCTTGTTGCTATCGAGCAGGACGCTACAGGCGATGCTCTCGAAATCGCTCTTGCATATGCTCTCGGTATCGGCGGCGCTCGTGCAGGTGTTCTTGAAACAACATTCAGAACTGAAACAGAAACTGACCTCTTCGGTGAGCAGGCTGTTCTTTGCGGCGGTGTTTGCGCACTTATGCAGGCAGGTTTCGAAACTCTCACAGAAGCAGGCTACGACCCCAGAAACGCTTACTTTGAGTGCATCCACGAAATGAAGCTCATCGTAGACCTTATCTATCAGAGCGGTTTTGAAGGTATGAGATATTCAATTTCAAACACTGCTGAATACGGTGACTACATCACAGGTCCCAAAATTATCACAGATGAAACCAAGAAGGCTATGAAGAAGGTTCTTAAGGATATCCAGGACGGTACATTCGCAAAAGACTTCCTTCTTGATATGTCAGACGCAGGCTCACAGGTACACTTCGGTGCTATGAGAAAGATTGCTGCTGAACATCCTTCAGAGGTTGTTGGTAAAGAAATCAGAAAGCTCTATTCTTGGAGCGACGAGGATAAGCTCATCAACAACTAAAAATTAAAGCAAAAAGGCTGCTGTGCACTTGTGCAGCAGCCTTTAATGAATTGTTGAAGAAAATTAGCGCGTTTTGGTTACTTTTGGGCGCTAGCAAAAGTAACGCCTGCCCGGCGAGGGCGAATATCGATATGTTGCCTTTCGGTAACTCGATATGCACTTCGTGCAAGATATCTAAAGGAGGAAAAATCCAATGATCAAAGACACAATAGTAGACGGCTTTCACAATGCCCCTCATCGCAGTCTCTATCACGCTTGCGGTCTGACAAAAGAAGAGCAGTCAAGACCTCTCATCGGCATTGTAAGCTCATTTAATGAAATCGTACCCGGCCACGTAAACCTTGACAAAATCACCCAGGCTGTAAAGCTCGGTGTTGCTATGGCCGGCGGTACTCCTATCGTGTTCCCTGCAATTACAGTCTGTGACGGTATTGCTATGGGTCACGTTGGTATGAAATATTCACTCGTAACAAGAGATCTCATCGCCGATTCAACTGAAGCTATGGTTATGGCTCACGGCTTTGACGGTCTTGTTATGATTCCCAACTGCGACAAAAACGTGCCCGGTCTTCTTATGGCTGCTGCAAGACTTAACATACCCACTATTTTCGTATCAGGCGGTCCGATGCTTGCAGGCAGAGTAAACGGCAAAAAGACAAGCCTTTCAAGTATGTTTGAGGCTGTCGGTGCATATAAAGCAGGCAAAATTGACGAAAAGCAGCTTCAGATCTGCGAAGAGGACACTTGTCCCACTTGCGGTTCCTGCTCGGGTATGTACACTGCAAACTCAATGAACTGCCTTACAGAAGTGCTCGGTATGGGTCTTCAGGGCAACGGTACAATTCCGGCAGTGTACTCAAAGAGAATTGAACTTGCAAAGCACGCAGGTATGCAGATTATGGACCTTGTTGAAAAGAATATCCGTCCACGCGATATTATGACAAAGGCTGCCCTTAAAAACGCAGTTACTGCTGATATGGCTCTCGGCTGCAGTACCAACAGTATGCTTCATCTTCCTGCCATTGCAAATGAATGTGGCATTGAGTGGAATCTTGAAGATGCCAACGAAATAAGTGAAAAGACACCTAACCTCTGTCACCTTGCACCTGCCGGTCCCACATATATGGAAGACCTTAATGAAGCAGGCGGTGTTTATGCGGTGCTTAAACAGATTGCTGATATCGGACTTCTCGATACAAGCGTTATGACCTGCACAGGCAAGACATTGGGCGAGAATATCGCAAACGCTGTCAACAAAGACGAAAGCGTTATCAGACCCGTTTCAAACCCCTACACCAAAACAGGCGGTATCGCAGTGCTTAAGGGCAACCTTGCACCCGACGGCTGTGTGGTTAAGAGAAGTGCAGTTGCAGAGGAAATGCTGGTACATCAAGGTCCTGCAAAGGTATTCGACAGCGAAGAAGATTGCATTGCTGCGATTTACGGCGGCAAGATTGTCAAGGGTGACGTTGTTGTTATCCGCTATGAAGGCCCTGCAGGCGGCCCCGGTATGAGAGAGATGCTTTCACCCACTTCAGCTATTGCAGGTATGGGTCTTGATAAAGATGTTGCTCTTATTACAGACGGTCGTTTCTCAGGCGCTACAAGAGGTGCATCAATCGGTCACGTTTCACCTGAAGCTGTCAGAGGCGGTCTCATCGCTTATGTTCAGGACGGCGATATCATTTCAATCAATATCCCTGAATACAAGATTGAGCTTAAGGTCAGCGATGAAGAAATTGCAAAGCGCAAGGAAACAACTGAACTTAAAATCAAAAAAGATATCAAGGGCTGTCTTGCAAGATACAGCACTATGGTATCCTCTGCCGATAAGGGCGCTATAATCAATAAATTTTAAAGAGTGATAAAAATGGACTTAAAACTTTTATCCTGTAGGCTTAGTGCTCTGAGCGTTTTCAGAGGCATCCTCGACAAAAGAGAGATGAGAGCTTTTCTCGACTTTCTGAAAGCCGAGGACTTATGTCAGAAGCTGAGCTTTTACGGCGAATTCATCAATTCTCTCGGTACTCACGCAGGTTCATTCTCTGCCTTTTTAAAGAAGGCAGTCTGCGAGGACGAGAATATCTATATCAAGTCCGTGGCTAAGAATAAAGAGGTTTCAGCTTCAATCAAAGCTAATGCTGAAAAAGAGCTTGAACTCTTCTCAGCTCTTACAGAACTTAGTCCTGCTATGCTTTTCGAGGGTACTTCTTACAGTGAGTACATACCTGAATTTGAAAACGAAAAGGTTAATTTCTCGGCAGTGTACGGCGAGAGACTCAGTCACATCGAACGCTATGGCTATGGCATTTTCGCAACGGCAGGTATGTTCAGAGTGGAAAACGGCGAGATTGTTGCCGTTGAGGCCGCCGACGATATTTCAACTGATATCTTCATCGGTTATGAGAAAGAAAGACAGCAGGTTATGGACAATACCGAGGCTCTGACCTTGGGCAAATCTGCACAGAATGTTCTTCTCTGCGGTGATGCAGGTACGGGTAAGTCGTCGACGGTAAAGGCAGTTGCAAATGCTTATTTTGACAAGGGTGTCAGACTCATTGAGCTTAGAAAAGATCAGCTTTTCTCTCTATCTCACGTTATGGGCAGAATTGCCGACAACCCTCTGAAGTTTATCATATTCATCGATGACCTTTCTTTCAACAAGAACGACGATTGCTTCAGTATGCTTAAGGCTGCTCTTGAGGGATCGGCAAGTGCCAAGGCTTCGAATGCCGTTATTTATGCCACAAGCAACCGTCGACACATTGTCAAGGAGCGTTTCTCTGAGAGAGGTCACGAGGATGATATTCACCACAGTGATACGGTTCAGGAGCTTCTTTCACTGTCTGACAGATTTGGTATTGTGGTGTACTTCTCGAAGCCCAACAAGAAGCTTTATCTTGATATTGTCCACGAGCTTGCACAGAGAGAAAATCTCGGTATGGATGAAAAAGAGCTTTATCTGAAGGCTGAGGCATTTGCTCTTGCTAAGGGTTCGCGCTCACCGAGAGCTGCACAGCAATTTATAAAAGGATTGTTGTAAATTCGGAATGCGGAATTCGGAAAGCTGAATTCGGAAAGCGGAATTCGGAATTGCGATTAAACTAAGACAAAAAGGTGAGTCAGAGCCCGCAGAATTAGCGCATTTTTGGTTACTTTTTGTGCGCTAGCAAAAAGTAACGCCCCGCGGCGAGCGAAAATAATTATGAATTATGAATTATGAATTGCACCTGTGGTGCATTAAATATAATTAAAGGAGAATACAATTATGCTCAAGAAAATTTCAACAGAAAAAGCCCCTGCCGCTATCGGCCCATACTGTCAGGCTATGGCAGTAAACGGTATGGTTTTCACATCGGGTCAGTTAGGCCTTGATCCCACAACAGCCGATTTTGCAGGTGATACAGTTACAGCACAGGCTGAGCAGGCACTTATTAATTTAGGCGCAATACTCAAAGAGGCAGGCACAGATTATGACAAGATTGTCAAAACCACTTGCTTCCTTGCTGATATGGGCGATTTTGCAGCTTTCAACCAGGTTTATGCCAAGTATATAACTAATACACCTGCACGTTCTTGCGTGGCAGTTAAGACACTGCCGAAGAACGCATTAGTTGAAGTAGAAGCTATTGCGGTAGTTGATTAATATTAAATGCATAACAGCTTTGCTCTTGTTTCGAGGGCAGAGCTGTTTTTATATTGTCAACAACTGTCTACGTTCGTTGAATTATACTAAAATTAACTATCAAATCTCTAAAATTATGTATAACATTCATATATGTATAATAGTTTATTACGAATTTGTTCATAAACATTCATTAATATCTTAACATACGTATTGTATGGAGAGATGGATATGAAAAAAATTATTACAAAACACAAAATTATATCAGGAATACTGATATTTGTAATCCTGTTTCTGCTGTCAATTTTTGTGATATCTCACGCGGTTTATCACCGTTCTTTTGTTGCAACGATAATCGAGATTTATATGGTTATAATCGACCGTGAACAAATCTATGCAGAAGGTCCTGCCTATGATGCTAATATCAAAGAAAGAGCAGTGACTAACCTTGAACCTTATCTCAAACCTGACAGCGTTAAGATGGATATTCCCTACGACTATGACTATCAGCACGATATGCAGGTTTATCATTTCAACGAAGAAACCCTGACAGATACAGTGATAATTTATTATCCGGGCGGCGGTTATCTCAACGCTCCTCTTGTGTACCACTGGCGAATTATCAACAAGCTCTGCCAGGAAACAAAGCTTCCCGTTTTAATGCCGGTTTATCCCAAAGTTCCTAATTTTACTTGTGAGGAATCCTACGAGGTAGTGATGAAGTTCTATCTCGATGTGGTTGCAAACGAAAACATCAAAAAGGTTATCTTCATCGGTGACTCATCGGGCGGAGGTATGTCACTTGTAATGGCACAGCTTCTCAGAGACAATCACCCCGAGGTTATTCAGCCTTCAGAGCTGATACTGCTTTCACCTTGGGTTGATGCATCTGCTGAAAATGAAGAAATCAAAGAAGTTGATCCACACGATCCTATGCTTGATGAATACGGCCTTATTGAAATAGGTAAGCTGTGGGCAGGCGATCTTGATGTACACGATCCGATGGTAAGCCCTATTTACGGTACTTTTGAAAATTTGGGCCATATCACAATGTTTGCAAGCACTCGTGATATTCTCTGCCCTGATGATGTCAAATTTTCTCAGATGCTCACTGAGCAGGGTATAGAGCATACCTTTGTCCTTGAGGAGGGTCTCAACCATCCCTATTCACTTTATCCCATACCCGAAGCTAAAAAGGCAAGAGAAATCATCGTTGATGCAATTTTAGGCAATTATTGAATTTTTAATGCAGGTACTCGTCCCCTGGATGTCAGAAATGATGTTCGGGGGTGCATTTTTAATGTAATATTTCTTTAATTCAATAGACAAAATCGGAAATAAGTGCTAAAATGTCATCAGTAACTTTTTTGGAGGAAAAAGAAATGCAATTAACAGCTACTCAGCAGAAAAGCGTTGAACGCTTTCAGGCAATTATCAGAAAGAAAACAATTTCAGACAGAGATGGCAATATTGACAGAGAGGTTTTTGATTCATTCCTGCCTATGCTTAAGGAAATCTATCCCGATGTATTCAATGTTGTTGAATCACAGCTTATAAACGAATATGGTATTCTTATTCGTTGGAAGGGCAAGAATTCATCTCTTGCACCTGTTGTACTTATGGCTCACTACGACGTTGTGTCAGATAAAGATCAGGATTGGACTCACCCTGCATTTGAAGCAGAAATCCACGACGGTATTATCTGGGGCAGAGGTACCATTGATAACAAGTGTATCTTTACAGGTATTCTCGAGGGTATGGAAAAGCTTATTCTTGAGGGCTTCACACCTGAAAGAGATATCTATTTTGCAGCAGGCAACAACGAAGAGGTTGCAGGCGACACTATGCCTAAAATTGCAGAATGGTTTAAAGAGAACAACATCAAACCCTGGTTCGTACTTGACGAGGGCGGTGCAATTATGACTCAGCTTCCTATGAATATCAAGAATCCCTTTGCTATGGTTGCTGTTTCAGAAAAAGGCTGGGCAACAGTTAAGGTGACACTCAAAGGTGAAACTATTGCTCACGCTGCAAAGTCAACGGGCAAGATCCCCGTACCCGTAAAAATGCTCAGAGCTATGGCTAAACTTGACAAGACACCTATGCCTGCACAGTTCACTCCTGCAGTTGAGGGTATGCTCAAGGCTTTTGCACCTTATGCAGACAAGCCTCTCAACCTTGTGTTTGATAAGGTTTCAGTGCTTAAGCCCGTAATAAAAAAGGTTATGGAGGGTATCGAAGATGCGGCAGCTATGATAAGAACAACCATAAACCTTATCGGTGTTGATATCCCCAACAAGGGCAATCTTCCTGCTGACACAGCCGTTGCAACATACAGACTCAGAATTGCTCCTCACGATACTCTTGATGCTGTAATTGACCATATCAAGAATGTTTTCGGTGAAGAGTTTGAGGTGACTGTGGATAATGTTTCGCTCCCTGCACCTATTTCAGACCACACAACTGCATCTTTCGCATATATCAAGTCAACTATTAACAAGGTATTCCCTGATGTTGGTGTTGCGCCTTTCATTCTCAATGCGGCTACTGATGCGAGACATTTCAGAGATGTCTGCAAAGAGGTTTACCGTTTTGGCGGCTTCAGAATTGATGATGAGCTTTTCAAGTCAGTGCATAATGCAAATGAGAGACTTCCTGTTGATGTTTATCTCAAGTCAATCGGTTTCTATGTTGAGTTTATGAAAGGACTAAAATAAGGAAAATCATCGCGTTTTTGATTCTTTTTGCGCGATAGCAAAAAGAATGCCTACCCGGAGAGGGCATAAAAATAACATCCACCTGATCTTACGTTTCAGGTGGATGTTTTAGTTTAGTACTAATTTTTTTGTGGTGGGAGTCTGTCCCACACCCTGTAAGCTTTTGTAAAAGCTTGACCAAAACTTTCCTTATTCTTTATCTATACCTACAGTCACAATCTCAAAAGGACTATACTCAATTACATCACTCTCACCGATAACCTCCTCAAGCATATTGAGTAGCTTAACCGGTCTTTCAAGCTTAATCTTACCTCTTGCACCGTTCTGCTCACTAAGTCGAATCACCGTCATAGTGCCGTCTTCACTTCTCTTTGCAGCCTGAAGATATAAAGGCTGGAAGGTGGGCAGAGTCCACTGACAGTCGCTCTTGATAAGAGGCACATTATACTGGAAAGCAATATCATTAATCTTAGCAGAAACAGCATCACCGCTGTGAGGCATAATCATATAGCAGAAGTTGTGCATACCCATATCAGATGTGACGTCGGGTCTGATGGTGGCACGAAGAAGTGACAGACCAATGGTGTTTTCTTCAAAGGACGCGCCGTACTTGCCGTCGTTAATTATAGCAATACCGCCGCCGTTTTCACTAAGGTCGCACCATTTGTGGTGACAGCACTCGAAACGAGCCTGCTGCCAGGTGGTGTTGCGGTGAGTTTCGCGCTCTATATAACCTGCGCTGACGTCGCAAAGAGCTTTTCTGGTCAGCACATTGCAGGAGAACTGAGCCTTTGCAAGCTTGTGCTTTTCTTGCCAGTTGACGATGTTTTCAACTTCGATGCCGCGACTTCTTCTGAAGAGACGAATGAGCATCTTCCACTCGGACTTTTCAGTTGCCAGAACTGTTTCAAAGGTAGCGCACTCGCCATCTTTTTCTATCAGGTGAAGAGGAGTCTTGACCTTAACCTCTATCTGCTTGTCCTTATAGTTGGGAAGAATATCCCAAGCGTCGTAGTTGCCGGGGTTGTCGGTGTAAATCTTGAGCTTGTTGAAGTCGCCCTTGACCCATTCACGGCAGATCTTTTTGTCGTAAAGACTTTCAATTGAGCCGTCCTTACGGAATTTCACCGAATAGTAAGGAGTTTCAACTGTGTCACCGATTATTATCCATTCGGCAGAGTACTTAGTAGCGCGAAGATAAGCCGATGAAAGGGGCGCAATATCAGGAATGAGCCAGTTGCCCTTTTCACCGTAACGGCTTGATGTGCCCTTCTTATTGGGGACAAAGGTGAGTGCATCACGCTTTATGTTAAGTGTGTTGAAATATTTGCTGCCACTGCCGATTATTTCATCGAGAACCTTGTCGATTTCGCGGTAATCCTCCATTGCATCTTCATAAACGGGATGAATGTGTGAGCCGGGGATAATATCGTGGAATTGATTTATCAGGAACTTTTTATGAAGCTCGCGGATTTTGTCGGTGTCGATATCGTTTCGCATAAGACTGAGCATTTCAGCAGTTCTGAATTTGAACTCGAGGGATCTGTTATAGCGCTTGAGTATACTCTTTGTAGTGAAAGTACCTCTGTGCATCTCGAGATAAAGTTCACCGTCCCAGGTTTCAAGGTTTTCATTGCCTTTGAGGTTTTTCTCTAAGAATTCGTCACCTCTCATATGCTGACATTTGGGCATAATTGAAAGCTTGTCAAAACGGTGCATAAGCTCGATCATTTCTTCTGTACAGCCTGAGCCACCATCACCATAGCCGAACATATTAAGAGTCTGGCCGCCACTGTCTTTATCAATATATGCTTCCCAGTTTTCCTGAATCTGGCTTGGCATATTCCATGTAATAAAATGTGTTGGTGGTACGCAAGCATAAACATCTGTGCCATCTATACCGCGCCAAATAAAGTTGTTGTGAGGGAAACGGTTTGTATCATTCCATGTAGACATTTTATTTGAAACAAAATAGTCCACTCCGCTTTTCTTCAATATCTGAGGCAATATCCACGAATTACCAAACACGTCAGGAAGCCACGCATTATTAACTCTTTTACCAAACATTCTCTCATATGTTTTTTGACCGTAAAGGCACTGTCTGATAAGGCTCTCTGCATTGGGCACATTACAATCGGGCTCAACAAACATTGCACCCACAGGCTCAAACTGCCCCTTCGCAACCTTATCTTTCAACTCCTCAAAAACATCGGGATAATA
>JAZQZO010000281.1:0-5842 GCA_045634065.1 Acutalibacteraceae bacterium | reverse complement strand
GTAAGAATCCTTGTAAACTCTAGGTTTACAAGTATTCTTTCATACCCTTAAACCTTGTCTTCTAACGGTTTTCTAACAAAATTTTATGTTTGATTTCAAATCAGTAGATTTTTAATCATAGATATGTTATGATTAGCTTGTATTAACGCTTGTGGGAGGTAATTCTATGACAAAAAAATTATTCGTTCAGGCTGTTGCTAAATTTCTTTTGGGAGCTGTTTTAGTAGGTGTTTTCGTATTTTTGCCCGCCGGTACTATGGAGTATTTTCAGGGTTGGCTCTTTATGAGCATACTCTTTGTACCGATGTTTCTTGCAGGTATAGTGATGATGTTCAAAAATCCTGATCTGTTAAAAAAGCGTCTTAATGCCAAAGAAAAAGAAGCCGAACAAAGTCTTGTTGTCAAGCTTAGCGGACTAATGTTCATCCTGGGCTTTGTTGCTGCAGGTCTCAGCTACCGTTTTGATTGGTTTGTATTACCCGAAAGCATATCAATAGGTGCAGCGGTTGTTTTTCTGATTGCCTATGCTCTTTACGCTGAAGTGCTTCGTGAAAATACATACCTTTCCCGTACCATTGAAGTACAGGAAAATCAGAAGGTTATTGATACGGGTCTCTACGGAATTGTCAGACATCCTATGTACGCTGTAACCTTGCTGTTATTTTTGGCTATGCCCTTGGTGCTTGGTTCTGTCATATCTTTTGTTATTTTCCTGGCTTACCCCTTTATAATTTCCAAACGAATAAAAAACGAAGAAGCAGTCCTTGAAAGAGAACTTAAAGGGTACAAGGAATATAAAACCAAAGTTAAATATCGAATGATACCATTTATTTGGTAAGACAAAAGCTCCGATTAATTTCGGAGCTTTCTTTTATGCGTCAGTTTATCTCTTCGCAATAAGTAATAATCAGGTCCGCACCTACGCCAATACCCGATACTCTGAATTTAGCGAGTCTTTCATACTTAGTACCCGCATCGGCAGGTGTGAAAGTAAGAATTGATTTTGATACAGTTATACCGTTAGCACTGTCCGCACTGCCTGTGAGAGTGACAGTAGATATCAAATTGAAATTTTCATCATAAAGGCAAAGATAACAACCGTCAGTACCGTCAAAGTCAATGCCCTTGATTCTTATTACAGCAAACTTATCAGCATCGAGATAACCCGTAGACACATAACCGGAACGCTGCTGTCCTCCGCCTTGAAGTGAAAGACTGTAGTTGTTTCTGAAGCCTGCAGCACCGTAGCCGTTGCCGTACATATCAGTCGCATACTGAACTATGTTGGTGTATGTGGCTATAGGCGGTGCAATGTCTTCGAGAATCTCGCTGCCGTCTATATCTTCATTTACAGTTACAATAAGACTGCTACCCTGCCCCACTGTTGACACTCTGAAATAAGCCATATTGGCAAGGTTGCCGTTCTGAACCTGATATGGTTTAAAGAAAAGCACGTCCGTTTCCGTATAAGCCACGGCAGAGCCGGCATCTTTTGAACCGGTGAGAGTTGTAACCCATATAAGTTCAAAATTACTGTTATACACGAGTATATAGTTGCCTGCAGTGCCGTCGAATTTGCCTCCCGAAACTCTGATGTCATCTGCAATCACTGCAGGAATGAAGCCTGTATGAACATATCCGTCTGCATAAGATACATCCCCTGTCGAGGTCAGCTTATTATCACCCATATAACCTATGCCGTTATAAATATTACCCTGTGCATTTACAGAAAGGGGGACGTAGTTGGTATAAGTTGTTGAGCCGCCACCTGAGTTGCCGCCCTGATTTTCATTGTTGTCATCATCTCCGTCACCTGAGCCACTATCACCTGAATCACCTGAACCGTCTGAAACAATTGAACCGACGATGTTTCTGTCAATGCCTGCACCGTAATGAATGGCGTCGATTTCACCGGTGGACTTATCAAGTACAACAACACAAAAGGCTGTATCTTCAGCACTGTTTACGGTTTTGTCATAAGTCTGAGTTTCGCCGTAAGCTGTGTTTTCGGCATTGGTATATTCAGCAGATGCATAGAAATTATTATCATAGTATCCTGCGTTGGGAATAGTAACAAGAGGAATCTTTTCACTTGTTATGAAGCTGACCTTATAATTATGAAGATGACCGTGGAACTGTCCTAAAATCCTTGCAGAGTTTTTGCCTGCAAAATTACAGATAAGACTCTCTCCCGATGAAGTCATAAGGTCAAGACTGCTCCCTTTAACATAAGCCTCCAAGACCTGCAAAGCAATATTGAACTTGCCTGTCATATTAAGAGGATGATGTCCCAGAAGTATGATCCTCCAGTTTCGGTAATCAGTTTTAGCTGAAAGATCAAGAGCCCCGCACAGCCACTGAAGCTGTTTAATGCTCATAGTTGCTGTTTCGGAATACGGATATAAGGTTTCGCCGTGGGTATCCGAGGTGTTAAGGCATATTACCCTGAGCTTTTCAGACTCTAAATCTTTATAGCCGTAACCTCTTATTTTTTCATCGGTAGTCATATTTTTATTCCATTTGCCTATGAGATTATAAAGCATAACAGAATCCAGATAACCACCGTTGCGGTAATAGGCTTTGCTAAGAGAATCATCACTGCCCAAACATCTGAAAGAGTCGGTGCCCGATACGGCAGGGTACAAAGCGGCATTAACCCCCATAATTTCAGATTGAGCATCAGTTATAGCCTTATAGCTGCCGCCCGAGGTCATATCACCGAGATATGCAACAAAATCAACAGGACATCTCTCTGCAATTATTCTCATAGCCTGAGACATATGCTTGACAGCGTTTTCACTGTTGTAGTCACCGTTTTTAAGGTGCGCATCACTTGCCGCGATAAAGACCACGGAGTTTTCATTTCGGCAGTCAACAACCTTTTTCACAACTGCTTCAGCCTGCTGTTTAACATAATCCGGCACATATTCAGAATCGGTGCCGTTTTCTTTTATGTAACGGATGTTCTCATTGATGTCATCAAGAATATCTTCCAGAATTTCCTGCTGCGTAGGTTCAAGATTGTCTATACTTGTCTGTGGTTTTGCTCTGGGTCTTACATACAACACGGCCTGTTTGGTACTCTCGCCCACATCACCGCTTCCAATAAGATAAATCCAAAGGAGAATATCCGAGCTGTTTTTAAGCAGTATATCGGGAATATCCACCACAGCCTCCCCTGATACGCCCTGCACAGAAACGACAATAGCCTGATTGGTGCCTCTCGATGAGAAATGAACCTGAAATTCTTCAGGCATATCTTCCCATATAATTTTGAGTTTCTGCCCTTTATCCCATTGCGTAAGACCAAAGGCAGAAGTTTCTTTTACACTGTTGTCAAATGTAATTTCAATCATTGATTCAACTCCTAAAAAAATATTAAGTGCCGTCACCGAAACGGTGATAGCACTTTCTTTAACCTTGAACAACAGTTTTCCCTTTGACTTGTAGTTCTCACTACAATTTAATTCTATGGGATATTTTTTTCTTTGTCAATAGTTTTTAAAATAAATTCTCTGTTTTCATTTACCTTTTGCACAAAAGAGAGATACGGTTTTTGTCTATAACATAAAAATAGCGGGAATACACTTTATTTATCAAAATTAATGGTATATAATTGAAAATGGATTATAATCAAAAAGGAGAAATATAATATGGCAAGAAATCACGAAGTTACAACCCCAAGAGACTTGCTCAATGCTGACGGTACTCTTGCAGAACCCGGCTGGTCAAAAAGTCTTGTTCAGAAGTATGACCGCAACGCTATCAAAGCACCTAAATGGAGAATTAAAGAGTGGGACTACTATCTCATTTTAGCTGATAAGCACGCTGTTGCTTTCACTCTTTCAGACGACGGATATATTGGTATGCAGTCAGCTTCACTTCTTGTTTTTGACGAGAAGAACCCCTGGGAACAGACAAGCTCTATTCTTAACTTCTTCCGTATGGGCAAGTATAAGCTCCCACCCACATCAGACGAGGGTGATATCAGATATCACGATAAAAAACTTGACCTTGACTTTATCAAAGGCAAGAACACAAGACACATCTTTGGTGAATACCGCGGTTTCAAAGACGGCAAGACTCTCAAGGTTGACATCACCCTTGAACAGCCTCCTATGGACACAATGGTTATCGCAACCCCCTGGAAAGAAAACAAAAAGGCTTTCTACTACAATCAGAAAATCAACTGTATGAGAGCTTCAGGTTACGCTGAGTTTGACGGCGTGAGATACGAATTCAACCCCGAAACTGACTTCGGTACTCTTGACTGGGGACGCGGTGTATGGACTTATGACAACACCTGGTATTGGGGCAGCGGCAACGCTATTATCGAAGGTAAACCCTTCGGCTTCAACATCGGCTACGGTTTCGGGGACACATCAGCTGCAAGGGAAAATATCCTTTTCTACGACGGCAAGGCTCACAAGCTCGATGATGTAATCTTCAATCTTCCTGAAAATGGCTCTTACACTGACCCCTGGGCTTTCACCTCAAGAGACGGCAGATTCGAAATGGACTTCGTGCCTGTTATCGACCGTGCAGCTAAAATCAGTCTCAAGCTCATCGAGACAGACCAGCATCAGGTCTTCGGCAAGATGTCAGGTAAAGCTATCCTTGACGACGGCAAGGTCCTCGAACTCAAAGACGTAATGTGTTTTGCTGAAAAAGTAAGAATGAAATACTGATAAAGAGAGGTAAATATAATGAAAATTATCGTTGCAGGTGCAGGTGCCATCGGCGGTACCGTTGCAGTATTATTAAAAGAGGCAGGTTATGATGTGAGCATTATGTGTCACTCAGCCGCGTCAAAAGAAACCACCGAAAAAGAAGGTTTTTTCCTTAACGGTGCAAAAGGAGATTTTTACACCAAATTTGATTGTTACTGCAGTGCCGAAGAGCTTGGTGACAAGAAATTCGATATCGTTATTATTGCCACAAAATATGCTCATATGGCTGAGTGTGCTAAGACTATGCTCCCCTTTGTGGCTGAGGACGGTCTTGTTGTCGGTATGCAGAACGGTCTTCTCACAGAAGAGCTTGGCGAAATTGTGGGCAGAGACAAGGTTGTTGGCTGTATGATTGGCTTCGGTGCAACAAGAAACAAGGTCAACCACGTGACAATGACAAGCCTTGGTGAGTTCTATGTGGGTATGCTCGACGGCAGAAAGCCGAATAATCTTGAGGTTTTCGCTGAGATGCTCAAATCCGTGCTTCCTACAAAGATTTCAATGGAAATTCAGCGTCAGCAGTACAGAAAACTCATCATCAACTCCTGCATTAATGCCGTTGCAGGTATCACAGGCAAGGTTCTCGGTGAAATTTTAAAAGATGACCGCGCAAGAGACCTTTTCCTCAACATTGCAAGAGAGGGTATGGCTGTGGCTAAGGCTATGGGCATCAACGTACCCAAGTACGGAGTTATGCTTGAATATAAGCTTCTTGCACTTGGCAACAACAAGGTTTATAACGGTATCTGTAAATTTGTTGTAAGTATGGTAGGTAAACTTTACAGCGATGTTAAGCCCTCAACTCTTCAGTCACTTGAAAAAGGCGAAAAGACTGAGATTGATATTCTCAACGGCTATTTTGTAGAAAACGGCAATAAATTTGGTGTGGCTACACCTGTTAATACTAAGCTTGTTGAGATGATTCACGAAATTGAAGAGGGCAAGAGAGAGATGACCTCAGACAATTTAGCTGAGTTTTAATATAAAATAATCAGCGCGTTTTGTGTTACTTTTGGGCGCTAGCAAAAGTAACGCCTGCCCGGCGAGGGCAGACAATATAGCTATAAAAAAGACGACTTTCACTAGCCGTCTTTTCTTTATTATCTTTTTAT
>JAZQZO010000280.1:0-3764 GCA_045634065.1 Acutalibacteraceae bacterium | reverse complement strand
ACAGGTAGAAATGATGCCTGATATGTTCTCAGATACAGTAAAATCTCTTGAGTCATCAGAAAAGATGATCGAGGCTGCTCTTCAATCAACTCTTAACATCCACGCTAAGGTTCGTCTTATGGAACCCGGCACACTTCCCAGAAGCGAAGGCAAGGCTAAGAGAGTTATTGACAACAGAAAGTTGGTATAATATAACAGCAAAGGAGAAAATATTATGATTATTAAGCAGATTTCTATTTTTGTTGAAAACAAAAAAGGCAGACTCGCTGAAATTACAGAAACTCTCGCTCAGGCGGGTGCTAACATCAGAGCTTTATCAATTGCGGATACAACAGATTTTGGCATTCTTCGCCTTATTGTTGACGATGCTGACAAAGCTGCTGCAACTCTTAAAGAAGCAGGCATCACTGTCTCAATTACAAATGTTATCGCTGTCGGTATCGATGATAAACCCGGTGCATTTGCAGTACCAATGAGAATACTCGCAAATGCAGATATCGACGTTGAATATATGTACGCTTTCATCACGAGAAACAGTGAAAAGGCATATGTTATTCTTCGCGTTGCTGACAATGATGCAGCTGCCAAAGTTCTTACAGAAAAAGGCGTTGAACTTATTGACGAAGCAAAGCTTCACAGCTTAATGTAAAATTTCTTTAGCCGAGGGCACTCAGAGTGCCTTCGGTTCTTTTGTTTTATGAGGTGAAAATATGAGAAATATTACAATTTCTACCACCAACGCATCAAAGACAAATAATGGCGTTTTTGAAGGTTGGGGTACGAGTCTTTGTTGGTGGGCTAACCGAGTCGGCTTCAGTGAAAAGCTGACAAAAGACAGCGCCAGACTTTTCTTCTCCAAAGAAGATGGTCTCGGTCTTAACATTATGCGCTATAACATCGGTGGCGGTGATGACCCTTGTCATAACCACATTAAACGTACCGACTCGGAAATGCCTGGTTGGTGGAAATATGACGAAGAAAAGAAAGAGTTTATCTTTAACGGTGACACCGATAAAAATCAGCTTGCTGTTCTGCAGGAATGTTACAAGGCATCTGGAGATGATGCCTATGTTGAAGCATTTTCCAACTCTCCGCCATATTATATGACGGTCAGTGGCTGCAGCTCCGGCAACAAAAGCCCTATAGTTACAAATCTGAAAAAGTCCCAAATCTTACCTTTTGCCAAGTATCTTGCCGAGGTGTGTGACTATATTCAGACTATCTACAATGTGAAAATCAAAAGTCTTGCAGCTATGAATGAGCCTTTCACCAACTATTGGCGATACTTTTCCGATAAGCAGGAGGGTTGCCACGTATCCCCAGGTAAAATGCAAAGCAGCGTCCTCGTGGCAACTGCCAAAGCACTGAAAGAAAAAAATCTCAAGGGTATTATCGTTACTGCAAGCGATGAAACCAACACTAAACTTCAGCTCAAAGCCCTCAGAAGATTAAGTCCTGAAGCCCTGGATGTGGTAGACAGAATCAGTACCCACACCTATGAAAAAGCAACAGCAAAAGTCGGCAACCTTGCAAGAGAGTTGGGCAAAAACATCTGGATGAGTGAAACTGACTGGAGCAGTACTGCAGGAGAGAATCCGGGCGAAATGGGACCTGCTTTATGGCTGTGTCAAAAAATTATAGAAGATATTAATACTATCTCACCCTCTGCGTGGGTTATATGGCAGATTGTTGCCGCCTACATTTCCCGCGTACCCGACAGCAAAGGCAGACTCGATATGCCAGGTGTGCCTGATTTAACTCAAGGCTTCTGGGGCACCGCTTTCGCTGATATTGATAATGAAGAAATATATCTGACTCAGAAATACTATGCTTTCGGCCAGTTCAGCCGTTATATCAGACCCGGTATGACTATTGTGCATACGGATAAAACATCTCTTGGTGCTTATGATGAAAAGACAGGCAGACTCGTTTTGGTTTGTGTCAATTACGAGGCCCGTGAGGATGAAGCGACAATTTCTTTCCACACTTTCCCGAGAGAACTGCGGAAAATTACACCTATTCGCACTAGCGGAGATATGAAAAGTGGTGAACACTGGAGCGAACTGCCCTCATTCACCGTTCAAAACAATGAGTTTACCTACAACCTTAAAGGCAACAGTATTACAACATTTATTATAGATACAATTTAAACTGACAATACTTCCCTTAGGTCTGTGAAACTCAGGGAAGTATTCTTTTTATTGACACCACAGATAAAACTTGATATAATGAAAAAGTATATAAACTATACTGATTTTTAAATAACGGAGGTTATATTATGAATATTGGTTTAATTATCGCAGGCGGCGTTGGTCAGAGAATGAAAATGAACGTGCCTAAGCAGTTTATCAAGGTTTTAGGCAAACCTATTATGATCTATACTCTCGAAGCTTTTGAGAGAAATGAAAATATCGACGAGGTTGTTGTTGTCTGCCTTAAAGGTTGGGAAGAAAAGCTTCAGAAGTGGTGCGAAGAATACGGCATCAAAAAGCTCAAGCACATCGTTCCCGGCGGTAACACAGGTATGGAATCACTTCGCAACGGTATGAATGCTCTTAGAGAAAATTATCCTGAAGACTCAATCATCGTTATCCACGACGCAGTACGCCCACTTATTTCAGATGCTATCATTGATACCAACATCGAGGGTGTTAAAGAGTTCGGTACTGCTATCACCTGCGTACCCACAACAGAAGCTCTTCTTTACAGTGAAGATATGATTAACTCTGACAAAATCGTTGACAGAAACCTTATCGCAAGAACTCAGACTCCTCAGTCACTTTACCTTTCAAAGTTCATCTGGGCTCACGAAGAAGCAATCAAGCGCGGTATCGAAGATACAGTTGCAACCTGCACTCTTCTTGTTGAACTCGGTGAAGACGTTCACATTGTCTGGGGTGAAGAAACCAACTTCAAAGTAACAACAGCAGAGCACATCGCTCTTATGGAAGCATATATCAAAGTCGGAGCAATCGGTGGCTGATATGACAAACATTGTTAAAGCTGATATAGAAAAAATTGCTTCTGCACCTCTCTCCTGGGAAAAACTCCAGGGAAAAACTGTTCTTGTAACAGGTGCAACAGGTTTTATCGGTTCCTTTATCATTCACGCACTTATGAAAAAGTGGCAAGATGACGGACTTGATGTCAAAATTCTCGCTCTCGTTAGAAATGCAGACAGGGCAAGAAGCGTTTACGGTGAATATGAAGAAAAGGGCAGACTCTCTTTCCTTGTGCAAGATGTCTGTGTACCCCTGCCGACAGATAAAAAAGCTGACTTTATCATTCACTGTGCATCAAACGCTGCACCTAAGGAATATTCACTCTACCCTGTTGAGACTATGAAAACCAACTTCTACGGCACTCTTAATCTTCTTGATTATGCCAAAGCAGTGAACGCTGAAAGTTTTCTCTATGTTTCAACTATTGAAGTTTACGGTACTACTCACGGTGTTGATAAAATTGACGAAGACACTTACGGCGAAATTGACGCTATAAAAGTTCGTTCCTGCTACCCCCTTAGTAAAAAAGGTTGTGAAACTCTCAGCATCAGCTACGCTGACGAATACGGTCTGAATGTTAAAATCGGCAGACTCAGCTATATCTTCGGCCCGGGTATGAAAGCAGGGGACTCGAAGATTGTTGCAGTTTTCCCGAAATGCATAGCAGACGGAGAAAACATTGTAATGAAAAGCAAGGGCGAGCAGCTTCGCTCATACACATATGTAACCGATGCAATCACAGGTCTTCTTACTGTACTTTTA
>JAZQZO010000279.1:0-2244 GCA_045634065.1 Acutalibacteraceae bacterium | reverse complement strand
GAGAGACAGATTGAGGTTTTCAGAGCACAGATTGAACTTGCAAACAAACTAGGTTTACCTGTTATCATCCACGACAGAGAGGCTCACGAGGATACACTCAACATTTTAAAAGAGCTTCGTCCCAGGGGTGTTGTGCACTGCTTTTCAGGCTCAGTAGAAATGGCTAAAGAGATAATCAAGCTTGGTCTTTACATCGGTCTTGGCGGTGCTGTGACATTCAAGAATGCGAGAAAGCCTCTTGAGGTTGCAGAATATATGCCCCTTGACAGACTTCTTCTTGAAACTGATGCGCCTTATATGACACCTGTGCCTTTCAGAGGCAAGCGCTGTGATTCGGCACACATTGCCTACACGGCTGAAAAGATTGCCGAGGTTAAGGGAATGGATGTGCAGGAGCTGATAGATGTTTGCAATGAGAATGCGAAAAGATTATTTAGCATAAAATAAGAAAAATTCTTTTGATTCTTTTCTTATAAGAAAAGAATGCCTGCACGGCGAGTGCAATAAAAACATTATCAACTAGTTTCACCCGGCAGATTTGATTCTGTCGGGTGTTTTGTTTATTTTAGCAACCGTAAATGTTGGCTTATATCACGATTCACTTTTTTATCCGATACATCTTTAAATACAATTCCGTCTAATGAATTATTTTTTAAAGTATGATCACTTACAATAAAATATCCGTCTTCTCTGAATATCTTACAAAAATATCTGTTTATCCATTCAGCATCAAAATAGGTTAAATCTATCAGATCACTTTCAGGCATTTCTTTAATTTCAAAATTTGAGAAAACAACCATTTCCAGTGAATCTCTTTCCGAATCCATATAGTATATATAAAATGACAGACCAAACTCCTCACATCGTTTCAGATATGTTATATAATTCTGAACATCACTCTCATCTACACTTATTGTGCTAATATATTTATATATATGACGGAAAGATTCGTCATTATAAAGCATCTTAAAAAATACTATATTGTCTATATCTTTTTCTTTAAACTTCATTGATTTTCGCCTCACAAAACAAAAAGTGCGCCCCAAACGAGACGCACTGCAAAATGTATCCCGTTTGTTGTCACACAAAACCTTACACATACCTTCAAACATTAGAGATATAGCAAAATAAGAGATACACTATTGCCTAGTGTTTCCCTAACATTTGAAAATTATTTGGTTTTATGTGACGATATTAGTCTACCACTTTTTAATAGAAAAATCAATATAAATTAAAAATAAACCTCATTCTAAACTCTGCGGTGGGCGGCTCCATCAAATCGCGGTGCGATTTTCAAGGAAGCCTGTGGGCTTCCTTGAAGCGAAGCTGAAAGCTTCGCTTATGGAGCCGCAACCCACCTCTACCGCAGACTCATTCGCGTACCAACACTAAGCAAAAAAGGCGGGTAGGGATTAACCTACACCGCCTTGCTTTATCGCGCACCAACACTATTTTTTTCGCTCGCCGCGCGGGCATTCTTTTTGCTGGCGCACAAAAAGAATCAAAAATGCGCTGATGCTTATTTATTAATACATTCCGCCGCCCTGTGCCATTGCAGCAGCCGCTGCAGCATCAGCCGCAGGATCAGGTATATCTGTGATGAGTGACTCTGTTGTGAGCACCATCGCAGCAACACTTGATGCGTTTTCGAGAGCTGAACGTGTAACCTTAGTGGGATCGAGAATACCAGCTTCTGCCATCATTACATACTCTTCCTTAGCGAAGTTGAAGCCGTAACCAACCTTACCGCTTGAAATAATTGAGTTAATGATAACTGAACCCTCAAGACCTGCATTCTTCGCAATCTGACGAACGGGCTCTTCGAGTGCCTTAAGCACGATGCGGATACCTGTCTTTTCGTCCTGGTCTTCAGTTGCTTCGAGAAGTGCGTTGACACTGGGAATAGCGTTGAGAAGTGCAACACCGCCACCTGCTACTGAGCCCTCTTCAACAGCTGCCTTTGTAGCTGCAAGAGCATCGTCGATTCTGAGCTTTTTCTCTTTCATTTCGGTTTCTGTTGCAGCACCAACCTTGATAACTGCTACTCCGCCTGCAAGTTTTGCAAGTCTTTCCTGAAGCTTTTCTCTGTCGAAGTCAGATGTTGTTGTTTCGATAGAACCTCTGATCTGAGCAACTCTTGCTGCGATTTCTTCGGAAGAACCTGCACCGTCAACGATGATGGTGTTTTCTTTCTGAACTTTAACCTGACGAGCACGACCGAGGTCTGTGATCTGAGTTGTTTTA
>JAZQZO010000278.1:0-3801 GCA_045634065.1 Acutalibacteraceae bacterium | reverse complement strand
TAATGTAATATGTGGAGATGGTTACTCTCGTGAAAGAAATGATGGTTTCGAAGTTTACGATGTTGGTTTTTGTGAAGTCATATATACAAATAAGCAATTAGATATTGCATTATTAAAAACAGAATACTGTGGTTCTGAATTTTTAAAAATTGAAGACCGAAAACTACTACCTGAATTAGGTGAAGAGGTTGTTGTATTTGGGTATCCATTAGGATATGAAATGCCGCAAACGAATAGATTTGGACCGAATATTTCTTTTTACAAAGGATATGTTTCTTCAAACCAAATAGTAAACGGAAATAGTGTTACTTTCTTGGATATAAATGTAAAATCCGGAAACTCTGGTAGCCCTGTAATATCTACAAAAACCGGAAAAGTAATTGGTATAATCTCTGGCGCAAAAGTCGGAGGAAATTTATCCCTCGTTGAAAAAATGCCCTATATGATTCCTATCCAACATTTTCTAAAATTAAATAAGTAATAAAGGAGTTCATAATGAAATGTGCATTATGTGAAAATGAATATCCAAAATTATGTCAAAGTCACCTTATACCAAAACTTGTGTATAAAAGAATACGTTTGCATCCAAAGTCTCGTTTTAGGAATTTATCAGAGGTTACTGCCACAAATTTATACTGATAAAAAAGGAGCAAAGATATGAAATTAAAAGATAAAATTGTTTTAATAACCGCATCAACCAGAGGTATCGGACTCGCTTGTGTCAAAGCCTGTGCCAGAGAAGGTGCTGCCATTTATATGGCGGCTAGAAATCTTGAGCTTGCAAAAGAAGAAGCAGATAAGCTCAATTCTCAGGGTTATAACGTTAAATATGTTTATAATGATGCGAGCAATCCGGAATCATATAGAACTATGACTGAAGATGTAATAAAAGATATCGGTCGTATCGATGTGCTTATAAATAACTTCGGGACTTCAAACCCGGGCAAGGACCTTGATTTTTCAAATACGGATACAGATATTTTCCTTGATACCGTCAATATGAACCTCAGAAGTGTTTTTGCCGCAAGCAAAGAAGCGGTCAAATATATGACAAAGCAAGGCGGAGGTAGCATTATCAACATATCTTCAGTCGGCGGTCTTGTTCCCGACATTTCGCAGGTCGCTTACGGAACAAGCAAGGCGGCAATAAATTATCTTACAAAGCTGATTGCGGTACACGAAGCTAAAAATAATATCCGCTGCAACGCGGTTCTGCCGGGGATGACTGCAACTGATGCGGTTGTGAAGAATCTGACAGGAGAAT
Source organism: Acutalibacteraceae bacterium (assembly GCA_045634065.1). Classification (GTDB taxonomy): domain Bacteria; phylum Bacillota; class Clostridia; order Oscillospirales; family Acutalibacteraceae; genus UBA6857. The sequence goes on along the minus strand of JAZQZO010000278.1, from coordinate 2,537 downwards.
TCAGAGAGCTTTTCCTGAGGCACATACCTTTCGGCAGAATGGGCAAGCCCGAAGAAATTGCGGCAGCAGCAGTTTATTTTGCGAGTGACGAGTCGGCTTATACTACCGGGCAGATTTTAACCGTATCAGGAGGCTTCGGTCTGGCAACACCGTTATACGGGGATTTGTCGGATAAAAAGAATCGCAGATAGATTTTTTTATTGTAGGTTTTTATCATACGAAAACCCTGTGAACCTAAATTCACAGGGTTGCTTTATGTGCATTTTGTTATATCTGACTTTCAATAAAAGTGATTACATCTTTTACGGTCTTGAACTTTTTAATCTGCGAATTTGGAATTTCAATATCAAATTCGTCTTCGATGGAGCAAATAAGCTGTATCATAGAAAGAGATGAAAAATTATAAATTTTATCAAGTCTTCTTTTTTCTGTGAAATTTAAATCTGTCATACCTGTAACTTCAGAGAATATTTCTTCAATACGTTTAAGCATATCTTTTTTAACCTTTCTTCTTTTCTGATATTTCTTTTGTCAAAGCTTTGAAGTTTACTTTGCCCATAGCCGTTTTAGGCAATTCTTCTTTAAATATAATTTCTTTAGGCATTGCAAAATCGGCAACATTGTCTTTGCATTTTTGTAAGATCCTGTTTTTTAATGCTTCAAGATCCATATTCATATCAGCAGGCTGAACAACGGCAATCACTCGCTGACCAAGGGTTTTATCCTCAATACCAACCACACAGCTTAATAATACTCCCCTGCAGTCATTTATAACTTCTTCAATCTGTGTTGGATAAACATTATATCCCGCCGTAATAATCATTTTGCAATGTCTCTGACGGTAATATAGATAACCTTCCTCATCTACACAACCGATATCGCCTGTATGCAACCATTTTTTGCCATCGGCGTGAATCTGCAATGCAAGATTAGTTTCAAGCTCATTTTTGTAATAACCCTTCATCTGAGTCGGACCCGTAATGCAAATCTCTCCATCTTCACCTACAGGTACTTCTTCCTGTGTTCCGTACTTACATATTTTAATCTCATTATCCGGAAGCGGCAATCCCGTGCTGCCTTTTTTATGAGCAAAAAACGGACTGATGCAAGCTGCAGAAAGACACTCAGTTAACCCGTACGCCTCAGTCATTTGTTCTGATGAACCACCTTTTTTAAGGTAATTGTTCATTCTGTTCAGTAACTTATCACTGCATTTATCACCTGAAAAAGCTACCATTTCAAGGAATGATAAGTCTTCTCTTTCAATTTCCTCTGTTCTTGAAAGAGCCTCAAACAAAGCCGGAACTGCATAAACGTGATTTATCTTTTTTTTGAAAATAAGTTTAGAGCACTCCTTGAAATCAAATTTAGGAACCAGGAAAACGTGCATTCCGAAATACAGCATTACGTGCATACACATAGCCAGTCCGAAACCGTGAAACACCGGCATAACAGCCAACGCTCTTTTCCCTGCCGCATCTTTTGTATCATCTCTTTTAATTTCTTCTGACTGGACAGCCATACAGTTAAAAGCACGGTTATGAATCATAACCCCTTTTGGTATACCGGTTGTTCCGCCACTATAAAGAATGGCAGCTATATCATCACCTTTTCCGTCATCAGGCGAAAGAATGATATCTTCGCCCTTTTTCATAAAATCTTTCCAACAAACAACATTGTGATTTTCATTTATTTTTAAGTTTACTTTATTTGTCAACTTATAAATGGGTTTAATATAAAATGGTAGAGCATCTGAAATACTTGCCAGGACAATAACAGGGTTATCGGATGTTTCCCATTTTATATCTGACAGCTTTTCATACAGCATATCAAAGGTGATAACAACTTTGCTGTCTACGTGTTCAACAAATTTTTTAATTTCATTTGCCGATAGAAGCGGATGTATCATATTCGCTACAGCTCCGATTCTGTTCGTTGCATATACAAGAGTAAGAGCTTGAGGTGTATTAGGAGCAACAATAGATACAAAATCACCTTTTTTTACACCTAAAGAAATTAAAGACCGCGCTGCTGACTCTATGTTACGAATAAATTCAAAATAAGATGTTTTTTTGTTTTGAAATTCCAAAGCTGTATATTTCGGATACTTCAATGCGGTTTCTTTCAGAAGTGAAAACATAGAAAACTCAGGATATTCAGTTCTGAAATTTTCTTTTCCGTGATTTTCACTCCAAATATTGGGTTCTCTTTTCATATGTATCACCTCTTTTTAAATTATACAAAAAATATTACTTATTGTCAATGTTTACCCCTCTAAACAATCCTACTGTTGTATTGACTTAATTGAGCTATTATAGTATAATTAACTATGTATATCATACCTAGAGGAGGTGTTGTTATGGATTTTTTTCTTACATCGTCACAGAAGAATTTTTATACCGGTTTTTCAGATATTGATAATATACTCTGGAACCAAGGCGTTGTACAGATTTTTGATGTTGTCCATAGTTACGACAAGCTTAATAAAGCCTTTAATCGCCTTGTTGAAGCTAACGACAGTTTACGAATTGTTTTCA
>JAZQZO010000277.1:0-7167 GCA_045634065.1 Acutalibacteraceae bacterium | reverse complement strand
GTGGCAAAACTACTCTGTTCAATGCCCTGACCGGTTCAAACCAATATGTAGGCAATTGGCCCGGCGTTACCGTTGAAAAGAAAGAGGGAAAACTCAAGAAGAATCCCGATGTAACTGTCGTTGATCTTCCCGGCATCTATTCTCTCTCTCCTTATACACCGGAAGAGATTGTCGCAAGAATTTTCCTCGTGGAAGAACGCCCCGATGTCATTCTCAACATCGTTGACGGCACAAATATCGAAAGAAACTTATATCTCACCACTCAGCTTTCTGAGCTTGGTATCCCCGTAGTTATCGCTATCAATATGATGGATATCGTAACAAGAAACGGCGATAAGATCGACCTTGAAATTCTCTCGAAGAAGTTCGGCTGTAAGGCTGTTGAAATCTCAGCTTTAAAAGGTACAGGTATAACCGAAGCTGCTGATATTGCAATAGAGCAAGCTAAAAATGGCAGAACAATTCCTCAGCACAGATTTTCAGGCGAGGTTGAGCACGCTATTGCCCACATTGAAGAGGCAACTGTTCACTCTCTCCCCGATGAACAGCAAAGATGGTACGCTATCAAGGTTTTTGAGCGTGACCCGAGAGTCATTGAAAAGCTCGGCATACATAAGGAAATTCTCGCTCACATCGAAGAAGACATCGCTCACGTTGAAGAAGAAATGGACGACGATGCAGAAAGCATCATCACCAACGAAAGATATGAATATATCGAAAGAGTTCTTCGAACCTGCTATGTAAAGAAAAACCGTGGGGGTCTTACAATTTCCGATAAAATAGACCGTGTACTCACTAACCGATTCCTTGCTCTTCCTATATTTGCTGCTATTATGTTCCTGGTTTATTATGTCTCAGTTTCAACTGTGGGTACCTGGGCAACAGACTGGGCAAACGACGGTGTTTTCGGTGACGGCTGGAACTTCTTTAATACATTTATCCCCGGCGTACCTGTGATTGCAGAAAACTTCCTCACTTCCATAAATTGCGCCCCTTGGCTTCAGAGTCTTATTATCGACGGTATTATCGGCGGTGTAGGTGCTGTACTCGGATTCGTGCCTCAGATTCTTGTGCTTTTCACATTTCTCTCATTTCTTGAGGCTTGCGGATATATGTCACGAATCGCCTTTGTTATGGATAAAATCTTCCGTAAATTCGGTCTGTCAGGAAAAAGCTTCATTCCTATGCTCGTGGGCACGGGCTGTAGTGTACCCGGTATTATGGCATCACGTACCATAGAAAACGAGCGAGACCGCCGTATGACAATCATCACAACATCATTTATTCCCTGCAGTGCTAAGATTCCGGTTATTGCAATGATTGCAGGTGCACTCTTCGGCGGTGCTGCCTGGGTTGCTCCCTCTGCATATTTTATGGGCATTGCTGCTGTTGTACTTTCAGGTCTCATCCTTAAAAAGACAAAACTCTTCCAGGGTGATGTTGCTCCGTTTGTTATGGAACTTCCCGCATACCATATGCCAACTTTCAGCAATATTCTTCGCACTACCTGGGAAAGAGGCTGGTCTTTCATCAAAAAGGCAGGCACAATAATTCTTCTTTCTTCAATGGTACTTTGGTTCTTACAGAACTTCGGTGTTGAAAACGGCAGTTTTGGAATGATAGAAGATCTTAATAATTCGGTTCTCGCTTCATTCGGTAATATATTTGCACCCTTATTCTCACCACTTGGCTTTGGCAACTGGCAGAGTACAGTGGCAGCAATAACGGGTCTTATTGCGAAAGAAAATATCGTTGCTACTTTCGGTGTACTCTTAGGTAGTCCTGAAGTAACAGAAAGCGGTGAAGAAATCTGGGCGATACTCAGAAGTGAAATCTTCACTCCCGTTTCAGCTTATGCTTTCCTTGCATTCAATCTTCTTTGCGCTCCCTGCTTTGCGGCTATGGGCGCTATCAAAAGAGAGATGAACAGCTTTAAATGGACAGCCTTTGCTATCGGTTATCAGTGCATTTTTGCCTATGCGATTGCACTAGTCATTAATCAGTTTGGTTTGCTTATTACAGGCAGTACTAATGTCATCGGTCTTGTTGCTGCGATAGTAGCTCTTCTTGCTATGATCGTTCTTGTTGCAAGACCCGAAAAGAAACTTCAGAAATAAGGTTAATCTAATGGAATTTATCATTCAAAATTCAGGCACTATTACTGTGCTTCTCATTCTTGCTGTTATAGTCGGACTTGTTATCAATAAGATGCGCAAGGATAAAAAAGCTGGAAAGAGCGGTTGCGGCTGTGGCTGTAGTGGCTGTGCTATGAAAGACAGTTGCCACTCAGATAAAAAGAAATAAACAATATTTTGTCAAACTTCTGGAAAAAGTTTGCGGGTTGCAGGGCGGAGCCTTGCTCTAAGAAAACAAAGTTTTGTTTCCCCAATATAAAAAAGAACGGCGATACTATTACAATTTCGTCGTTCTTTATTTTTGTTTTTCATTGCCTTCGCCGGGCAGGCATTACTTTTTCCTATCGCGGAAAAAGTAATCAAAAACGCGATAATTTTTTATTTCTTTGCAACCAGCAAAGTTGTGTTTTCCATTCTGAAAACTTGCTCTACACTACTGAATCCTGCAATCTTCAGTAGCTCAATCTGATTATCCACACTGCAAGGTGTATCATAGTGATAAAACTCATCACCGACAATTCCTTGTTCTCTGCGAAGTCTGGTATTTTCGCTGAACCAATGGTCTTCCTCTTCCTGTGTCAATACCATATAGTCGCACTCAATATAGATACCACCGTCTTTCAGACTGTCTAAAATCTTCTTATAAAGTGAAAGCTTCTTGTCTTTTGGAAAGTGATGCATAGTCTGAAAAGATACAGCGCATTCGAAAATATCCACACCGAAAATCTCTTTAAAATAATCACCGCAGATAAGATTCATATCTCTATTCGGGTGCTTTTCACGAAGCTTATCAAGCATTGATGAAGTGAGGTCTATGCCTGTCACTTTCACATAGGGATGAAGCTTGAAAATCTCATCAAGCTCCAAACCTGTACCGCAACCAAGATCAAGCAAGGTTTTAGTTTCCTGAGGTACAAGAGAAGCCATTTTAATATAACCCTCTTTGCACCCCTCAACCTCTGTGAGCATATGCTCGTCATACATATCAGTTCTGGCCGTGAAAAAGTCACTCATAGTTTCGAGCATAATTTACCTCTTATTTAATTCCCATAGGCTTGGGTCTTTTTTTTGCTGTGAAGTCTTTTGATGTAATTTTTATAACACTGACAATGCTAACCATTTTTTCATCAAAAGTGAAGTTCTTGCCGGTCTGAGTTTTCATAAACTTAGCAAGACCGTCAATTTTGTCAGCACTCTCTTCAAGTATTTCTGCCGTGCCACGACCCATAACGCTTGCATATGTAGTGCCGTATTGACAGGCAACCTTGCCCTCAAAGGGTAAGACATCACATTCCATCTCGAAAAAGACCTTGGGATTTTTCTTTATTATATCAATTTTTCTGCCAACAGTTGCACCGTGAAGATAGATGCAGAGCTCACCGTCCTCGAGGGTGTAGCCGTAGTTCATAGGTACAACATACGGCTCACCGTCATCAACCATACCCACATGTACTATCATTGATTTGTCGAGAATTTCTTTGATTTCGTTTATGTCTGTTACTTCGCGTTCGCGTTTGGTTATACCTTGTTTCATTTTTCATCTCTCACTTTCTTATAAGTTCTACCACACATTCTACGTGGTTAGTATGTGGGAACATATCAACAGGCTGAATTCTCTGCACCTTATAGCCGTTCTTGCAAAGGAAACCTAAATCTCTTGCCTGAGTTTCAACATTGCAGGAAACATAAACCACCTTCTTGGGTTTGAGGGTAGCAACGCTCTTGAGGAAAGGTATATCACTGCCTGCTCTTGGCGGATCCATAAAGACAACATCAACCTTTTCGTTGGCTTCAGCCATACCTACCATAAATTTGCCTGCATCGGCACAGAAAAATCTGATATTCTTAGCATCATTGAGCTTTGCATTCATTATGGCATCTCTCACTGCCTCTTCATTGAGCTCCACACCGATAACCTGCTTAGCCTTATCAAGAGCTACAAGGCCGATAGTACCAATGCCACAATAAGCGTCGAGGACAGTTTCTTTGCCTGTGAGAGAAGCAAACTCAATAGCAGTACCGTAGAGCTTTTCGGTCTGAATGGGGTTAATCTGATAGAATGACTTAGCTGATATTCTGAAACGCTTGCCGCAGAGGATATCTTCAATATAACCGCTACCGTAAAGGACTTCCTCTCGCTTGCCGAGTACTAAACTTGTCTTTGAGGGGTTGATATTCCAGATAACAGTTGTTATTTCTTCGTGCTGCTTTAGAAGTGCCTTGAGAAAATCTTTCTTTCCCGGGAAGATAGCACTGCCCGTTACGAGTACAACCATAACTTCGCCGGTGGCAAAACCGCGCTTGACGAGAACGTGACGAAGAAAGCCCTTTCCAGTATCTTCGTTATAAGCAGTGAGTTTGAATTTGGGAAGCAACTTTCTGATATCAACGATGATTTTGTCGGCGATTTTATCTTCCAGCATACACTCGTCAACGAGAACAATATTATGGCTCGAGGACTGATAAACGCCCGAAATTATCTTGCCACCTCTCGTTGTGCCGAAAGCCGCCTGCACCTTGTTGCGGTAGTGTTGAGGCTCGTCCATACCGATAATTTCTTCAACGTGGCCGAATCTGCCTAAGTATTTGATAGTCTTAGCCTGTTTGAAAGAGAGTTGCTCTTCATAGGTCATATTCTGAAGCTGACAGCCGCCGCACTTTTTATAAAGTGGGCAGGCGTTTCCCTTGCCTACTTTTTTAGGGGGACTCTGCCGTGGCTTTCTGATGGGGGATTTTTTTTGTTGAGGTTTGTTATTCATAGTTACCTCCTTTATACTGCTGAAAAGGCGGAATCATATCCGCCTTTGAAAGTTTTGTATTGCTGTTTTGGGTTAAATCGCTGCAGGGGGCGGCTCCACTGCCGAACTGCGTTCGCCGTGAGGGTGCGTGCACCCTCGAAAATCGCAAAGCGATTTTGTGGAGCCGCCTATCATCGCTGATTTAAAGTTTCGTCAGTAATTCACTGCGAATTAAAGTTTTACTCCTGAATATCTCTTTACCATTCTTCTGATAGCAAATCTGAGAGATACGAGGGTTACTACTGCACAAATAGCAGCAATGGGTTCACCTGATGTTTTTTTCATAACTGTTTCTCCTTACATTAAGATACTGAAACCAAACTTATACTCTTTACCCGAATGATTCTTAAACTCATCGTTGGTGTGGCACCCCCAGCTGTCATAACCGCCGATGCCCATCTGTCTTGCAACCGCTCTGAAATAAAGCTTATTACTTTCGGAAAGCTCGTGAGTATGAGGGGCATCTTCAAGCTGGAATGCAGTCCAGGGGCAGACATTGATTTCCATTTCTGTGTCAGCTTCAAAAGCAATTTCTGCTGCACCGATGAGCTTTGCTCGTCTTACGCCGGTTCTCTCGCCGTGTTCCTGAGGTTTGAGATAAGGTACGAAAAGATCTTCAATATTTGTTTTATAAAGAGCAATGTCTGCACTGTAGTTTCTGTCGATATAGTTTTCGTGAGGACCTCTGCCGAGATATTCAAGTTTATCGTATTCTTTTCTGAGTGGGATAATCAACGAAATTTCAGGAATCTCGGGAAGTGAAGAATCAGGTGCAAAGCTGTAATCGATATGAACAGCCTTACCTGTTATTGTATAGATAAGTTTGCCTTTTGATTCAGGCACTGTCGGTACACTGAAATCAACCTCAACTATTACCTTATCATCGAGATTTGTGACATTCTGAATTCCCATCCAGCAGTTGTCCATAGCATACTTCCAAACTGCACAGCGTACGGCTTGTTTTGAGCCTCTGTCGTTATCTGTGAGTGCGCGCCAGAAGTTAGGTTTGATATCACCTGCAAGAATTTCTGCACCCTTTTTCTTGATAGAATACACTGCACCGTTTCGTCTTGAGAAGTTTACTTCAATATCGCCACCGCTTACACACACTGTGCCGTAGTTGGTTTTGACATTCATCTGAGCTTTTGAAAGGGGGGGTTTCTTATTCTTATATTCGTTGACAACAAACTGAGCCTTGGCTACTCGGTGACCAACCTTAGCCCAGGAGGTGTTTTCCTTAAGCTCGAAGAATACATTGAGATACCACTCTTCTTCACTCTTTACATTGATGCCGAGTTCAACAGTCTTGCTGTCACCGGGAAGGAGGTCAACTATCATATCTCCGCTTGCAATAACCTTGTTTTCGCTTATTGCCTGCCAATGAAGATTATACTCATTAAGATTAGTGAAAAGGAAGTCGTTCTGAATTTCAATTAAGCCTTTTTTTGCATCAATAGCATTGAAACGTACATTCTGATAAAGGCGCTTTATTTCTTTGATTTTTGGAGTGAGCTTTCTGTCGGCGAAAACAAGTCCGTTACCGCAGAATGAACCGTCGTGAGTGAATTCGCCACTGTCACCGCCGTAACCGATAAAGGTTGTGCCGTCTTCTTTGGTTATCTTGACACCCTGGTCTACGAAGTCCCAGACAAAGACACCGAAGAAGCATCTGTATTTATCCATAAGTTTGAGATATTCATCATTACCGCCACAGGAGTTACCCATAGCGTGTGAGTACTCGCAAAGCATCCAGGGTTTCTCGGGGTGAGCTATCATACTTTTTTCGAGATCCCAGGGCTTCGGATACATCTGAGAATATACATCTGTTACGTTCTTGTTGAAATCGAACTTTTCTTTTTCGCCCCAGATTGATTCATAGTGAACGGGTCTTGTACCGTCTACATCGTGAAGATAGTCGTGCATTATAAGGAAGTTCTTACCTGCACTGCATTCGTTGCCGAGTGACCACATAATAATACTTGGGTGGTTTTTGTCTCTCTCATAAAGAGATTCAATTCTGTCCATACAAGAGGGGAGCCACTCTTCTCTGCCGTCGGGAAGAAGTGGAGTATAGGGTCCCATAAATCTTGTGCCGTGGCTTTCAAGGTTATTCTCGTCAATTACATAAAGACCGTATTCGTCGCAAAGATCATACCATATAGGTGAGTTGGGATAATGTGAAGTACGCACAGCATTGATATTGTGCTTTTTCATAATGAGGATATCCTCAATCA
>JAZQZO010000276.1:0-5989 GCA_045634065.1 Acutalibacteraceae bacterium | reverse complement strand
CAGTAGTGAACTTCAACATAAATTCTTGAGAAGCCCATAAGTGCGGCAAATACCATAGCAGGAATACCGATCTTTCTGTTGAGGAAGAGGATTGCTGCACAAGCTGCAAATGCTGATGATGTGTGGCCTGAGGGGAATGAGAAGCTTGTAAGCTTTTCTACAAAGTCGGGATACTGATATTTAGCCAGCCATTCAGCCGCCATTTCAGGATATTTCTCTGTAAGTGCTGTGATTTTTTCTACCATAACATCAAACTTTGAAAGTCTGCCTGCATCGATGAAAGCCTGCTTATCAGCTAAAAGACCTTCAAGATCGAAGATGTAGAAAGGTCTCACTCTTTCGAGCATCTCCTTAAGCACAAGGTTGTTAAGCACCAACATAACAACAAGTGAGATAAGCATTGCAAGACCAATTTTTCTGTACTTCTTGGTGAAGAACATTACCAGACCTGCTGCAATAAAGATAATGCCTTCGTCGCCAAGAGTAGTGATAACAACCATAATGGATGTGAGAATGGAGCTTTGAATGCTCTGTATCCATTCAAAAACGCCAAGGTCAAAACTTAAAAATGAATCAAATATTGCGTCCATTTTTATTCCTTCTTTCTTTCAGATTTTTATGTATCAAAAGCTCACTTATGAGCCTAAGATCTTAATATACACTTTTGAATTCTATATCAAAAGCTCCTTTTTCTACCCTGAGCACAGCATACTTGCCCTCACACAGCGCACCGGGGTTAACAGCGCATATACCTGTAACAGGGTCATTAAACATACCGCTTTTATGGGTGTGACCGTAAAGAGCTATATTGGCTCTGACGGACTGAGCCGAAGACAAAAGGTCACGAAGTGAAAATCGAACATTGAATTTATGACCGTGACAGGACATAATTGTAAGACCTTCAACATATTTATATGCTTCGGTATCAATCTTCGAGTACCAATCGTTATTACCTTTGACGAGTATGAACTTTTTATCTTTATATCTGTCTCTCATCTTTTCGGCCTCGTCTATGCCGTCGCCAAGAAAGAATACCAAAGAGCATTCCTTTTCCTTATTGAGCATCTCTTCTGCCAAAGCACTCGCACCGTGGGAATCTGAAAAGACCAACACTTTCATTCATATCACACTCCCCTATGGCATATTTATTTCATACAAGATATATTATCACAGATTGGGTGGTTTTTCAATGGAAAATGAAATAAATATTTGTTCTCAACAGATAAATTCTGTTTTAGAACGCTTCGGTGTGTCTTCAAAAAGCAATTCCGACAATGTCGAAAAGGCTTTGAAAGAAAGTCTGACCCCGGAACAGCAAAGCAAACTTAACAGTCTGCTTTCTGACCCCGAACGCTTGAAAAAGCTATTGTCTTCACCTCAGGCAAAAATGATTATCAATATGATAAAAGATAAAAAGGAGTAACAACTATGGACCTTGGCTCATTGAACTTAGACGGCATTGAAAACATAATAAACTCTATGAGCCAAAAAGATATAGAAGACCTTTCAGCTATTGCCTCACAGTTTTTAGGAAACAACGACAAAGAAAAGCCTAAACAAGAAGAAAAAAGCGAATTCATTGATTTCGAAACAATAACCAAAATAGCCTCGGTGCTCGGCAAACTTTCATCTCAGCCTAAAGATCCGGGCTGTGAACTTCTCTCAGCACTAAAACCTATGCTCTCCCCCGAAAGACGACACAAAGCCGATGAGGCTATCAAAATAATGCAGATACTTTCCCTTTTGCCCCTGCTTAAAGATTTGCAGTGAAAGGAGATTTTATATGCGATATGACCTCTATGGCAGAAAGTCTCTCGGTCACGGCAGGGTACAAAAAGACCTTAAGCTGTCTAATATTCTCGATAAAGATACAGCTCTGATATTTTCTCTGATATTTCTGCTGAAAAATGAAAACCGTGACCCCTTGCTAATTATAGTTCTGCTTTATATTCTCACTTGACAAAGAGTGCAAGATATAATATGATATTCTCACAAAACTCAGGAGGTAATAAAATGAACCACAGTTATAAACCCCACGGTGTCTGCGCAAGAGCAATCAGCTTTGACATCGAGGACAACATAGTAAAAAACGTTAAATTCTCAGGCGGTTGCTCAGGTAACACTCAGGGTCTGGCAAAACTCGCAGAGGGTATGACCACCGATGAAATTATCACTCGTCTTTCAGGCATCCGTTGTGGTTTCAAAGGCACATCTTGCCCTGACCAGCTTGCAAAGGCTGTTGCTGAAGCAATAAAATAAAGTTGATTTCAGCTTGCGATTATTGGAATTAACTCTTTATTCCGTACTGCTGACAATTATATATCAAAGAAAAAGGCAAGAGGTAAACACTCTTGCCTTTAAATATTATCTGGTCTTAAGCTGTGTAATAACAATATGACCTATACCTCTTACACCTTTATAAATGTACTCACCGAGGTTACCCATAAGACCTGTCATAACAGGATTTTTGAGATCCTTCTCACTCTTGTTATCTTTTTTATACTCTCTGAATTTTACATTGTCATCATTGAAAATTTCAACTGCCGAATCTTCCGAGGTTATACCGACACAACCATCTGCAAAGGCTCTTATTTCTTTCATAAGACTTTCTTCAGGTACATTGCCACCGAAACCAAAAAGACCGAGAATTGCAGTTTCGCTTGTACCGTTATAAGATGGTGCTATTGATTTACCCTGAGCAGCAACGAGAGTATAAGCGTCGAGTACCTGATCTTTGGCTCTGCCGCGGTGATGACGCTGTTTGCCGTAGTATGTGCCAAAAGGATTCATTCTTACAGTTTTATCTTTCTCGAGTCGCATAGGGCAGTGAGCCATTGAACCCAGAACCTGTCTTGCATTGGCAATAATCAGACCGTAGTTTTCATCTGAAAGACCAACCATACCTGCTGTGAGCTGATGATTGAATGAAGCAATATATTCATTCTTGCTGTCGCACTCAGGGAAAGACTGTGTTCTGAAAGATGAAACATCATCCATAAAGTTTCTCTTTATCACCCTTACATCGCCCTTAAGCTCAGGAGTAATCTGGAAAGGAACAGTCTCCTGCCATTTCATATCGGTGTATCTGCCAAGAGATGAGTTTTCCGTGGATATTGATACAAGTTCAGGAGTATATGGGTAATTCACTGTTGTTCTTACAAACACAGCATCGCTGCCAAGCCCTGTGAAGAAATCATAGGTAAAACTACCGCTTTGTTCTTCACCGGGCAGATGAATTTTACCCTCTATGCGTACACCTTCACCTGTGCCTGCAACAGAAAGCGCCTTGGCTGAAACATTCTTAAAATCATATTTTTTGCCGCCATAGGTAATGAAACTCTGCAAGAATTCATCGGTACCTATTCTCTTGCCGTCATAAACAACCCAGGCAAGTTTGCCCTTTGACGAGAAGAACATTGTAAGTTTACCTGAAGAAAGAATATTCTTAAAGTCCGGTGTTTCTTTCTTGCAGTCAAAAGCAACCTTGACCTTATATTTTTTCTTGACAGACTTGAACTTCATCATAAGATAGACAACTGAGTTATCGTCGCTCATACTGATGGCTGTGAAGTCTGCAAGTTCTCTGCCTTTGACATTGATTTTATTTATATCATTAATTTTTTCTTTGAGTCTGAGCTGAATACATTGGAAATCTGTGCCGTTGGTGTTGTAAACTGTAAGGTCTTCACCCTTGGGCAGAGCTGACTTTTCTTTTGCGATAACCTTTTCAGCTAAATCGAGAGCTGTTTTTTCGCGCTGAATATTAAGCACGGGAGTTGCAAGTCCGAAATGGGTGGTTGAAAGAAGAATAACTCTGTCAAAGAATGATGGTGACTCGCTGTCTTTCTTGGCTGTAACTTTAGCCATAGCTCTCGCTCTTTCAAGGCTTGTCCATATCTTTCGGTTAAAGGGCTTTTCACTCCAGGAAGCATAACCAGTGAAGTTGCCGTCGGCTGTGTCGTGGGTAAATTCAACCTTACCCACAGCCTCGTGATTTTTAAGATAACCACCCACTGTATCAAATACAACATAAGGCAGATCGGCAATCTCTTCAACAAGACCCTTGATGCCGTCAGTGTTTGCAAGTTTACCGGTAAAGGGACCTAAGTCCATAGTCTCCCAGAAAATAGCATCGGCATCCATATTGATGAACAGAAGCATATCTCTGTTGATTTCACCGCTTTCCTGCTTTCTTCTTAAATCCTTAACCCAGGCACGAAGAGTACCTGCATCGCAGACGTCGGAGTTGCTGTATGTGGGAATAACAGTCATGCTCTCGCCTTTATATGTATAAGTCAGAGGGTTAAAAGCGTATTCATCGGGAAGCTCGGGAACAATAGTACGGAAAGCGTCAAAGGGTACACAGCTGTAATAAAGGCAAAGTGCTTTGACACCGAGTTTATTATAAAGACCAACCTGTGACGGTGTGAACATTACCTCCTGAGGTCTGACAATTTTCTCGCACTCACCAAAGATATCCACAAGACCTGAGCCTGCCTCGTTAGTCACTGCAAGGTCGATACTCGCACAGAATTCGTCTTCGCTCATTGCTGAAAGGGCACCGTTGTTATATCCCATTATGATATTTTCGTCGCCGTATTTTTCAACTCTTTCTTTCATCTTTTCGATGATTTCAGGAGCATATTCGGGAAGAATTTTTTCAAGAGAGAAAAAGTTTTCACTATCCCAAGTACCCTTAACGGGTATTCCTTTTTTGTTGAGATCTGTCATCACATCCAGGATTTTATTGATGATTCTGATATCCGAACCGAAGCCGAAATTATCGTTGGTATCTCCTCTGTAGGAATGGTAACAGTTAACGTGAAAGCCGTATGCTACGTGAATTTTGTTTTCTTTCATAATATCACCTTTATTTTGTTGTTAGAATTATAGTAGCATATTTAAGGCAAGTTGTAAAGAGGGGACGCGAGGCTTGCCCGCGTCCCATAAAAATGTTTGGTTTATGCCTTTTTAGCTGAAGCTCTTTGAATAGCCTTTACAATTTCTACAACAGGAATGATGAGAACGGCAAGACCAAGTGAAATGAGATATGCCTTAAGGTCAAGATGTGCAAAACCGAAGAGATTTGAAAGGAAGTCAACCTCAACAACCGCTGTTGTGAGAAGGAATGAGCCAATCATAGCACCGTAAAGAGCGACATTGTGGTGACCCTTGAATACCATAGCCACTGATGAAGCTCTCTGTGAACGCATATTGAATGAGTGGAAAATTTCACACATAGCCATTGTGAAGAATGCCATTGTCATACCTTCTGAGCTGTCATGAATATTCGTGAACGCAAAAGCTGCACCTGTTTCAAGACATTCGAGCCATTCGCCTATATAGAAAGCTATAACTGTAAGGATACTTACAAGAACGCCCTGGTATGCACAGTCAAAGCCGAGACCGCCTGCAAATATACCGTCCGTCTTGCTTCTGGGTTTTCTTCTCATAATATCTGACTCAGGCTTTTCAAGGCCGAGAGCAAGAGCAGGGATACTATCTGTTACAAGGTTGATGAAAAGAAGATGGGGTGCTTCAAGAATAGTGAAGCCCATAATCGTTGCGAAGAAGATTGAAACAACTTCTGAAAGGTTTGAGCCGAGAAGGAACTGAATAGCCTTACGGATATTATCGTAAATTCTTCTGCCTTCGCCAACTGCTGAAACAATAGTTGCAAAGTTATCGTCTGTGAGAACCATATCAGCAACGTTCTTTGTTACATCGGTACCCGTGATACCCATACCAACACCGATATCTGCACTCTTGATTGAGGGAGCATCGTTAACACCGTCACCGGTCATTGCCGTAACGTAGCCCTTGTTTTTCCAAGCGTTAACAATTCTTGTTTTGTGCTCGGGCTGAACACGTGCATAAACGAATACGTTCTCAACAATTGCCTCAAACTCTTCGTCTGAGTATTTGTCAATATCTGCACCCATCATAGCCTGGCTGTCGTCTGTAAGAATACCGAGCTCCTTAGCAATAG
>JAZQZO010000275.1:0-3009 GCA_045634065.1 Acutalibacteraceae bacterium | reverse complement strand
TACTTTTTTCTGCATATCTTCTCCTCCTTTTATAAATGAGCTTACAATAATATTATACAGTTTTTGCGCCTTGCAGACAATATAAAATATAAACAAAAAGAAAGGACGATTTTTGTATGAAAAAATTATTCCTGAGTCATAAAATTATGAATATATTCTGTTACGTCAATTGCAGGTATGCCCAAAGAAAAAGAAAACTCTTCTTTAAGCATATTTTCGGCTGTTGTAAAAAATCTTTCGTCAGTAGCAGATAATTTTTTACCTTGTTGCGCCAATAGAGTCTTGCGGTTATAAATGCAGCCGATGAGTTTTAGCAGGTCGGTTGATATGCCTTGAGATAGAATATGATTGAATTTTTCTGCTCTGATTTGACGATTTTCTATCCACTCAATATCTGAGTTTTTAGCTGTTGATAAAAGAAACTGTATTTCGTTTTCTGACATTGGCAATCTGAGTTTTTTATCGGTTACATCCTTTGATATGGGTACATAATAGGTTGAGGTAGGTGCATTGACAGGTGACAACACATAGTAATTGCGTTTAGGTTCCCTTTTCGTAAATGATATATTTTCTATTCTGTCAATTTTGCAAATTCCGTAAACATCATAGACAACAAAGTCACCTATACTATATTTTTCTGACATAGTTGAACCTCTTTTCACTATTATAATATTAAAATTATAACAAAAAAATCATCGGGGTTTCAAAGGTCATTTTAACCAATATTATATAGGTGCAGTATTGTGTATTATTTATAACTTAAATGAAATCGTAAAGTGAAAAAAGATTTTATTGGGAAGGTGAAAATTCTAAATTTATAATATCATTAAGTATTTTCAATAAATCTTAAGCTGGATATATGTGCAATTTCACGAATTTTTAAATGTTTGTAAATTTTGGTTGACAATATATGTCTCTATATAGTAAAATGTCTTTGGATTAGATGGGGGATAGTATATCTCTCCGACCAATATATAATTTTTTCGAAAGGAGAAACTGCTATGGACGCATTTTTAGAGGTTTGGGACCAGTTCCTTGCATTTATGGACCGTGTGGTTCAGTGGCTTAAGTTTGTATTCACTGGCGATATCGATAGCTCTAACGGCGAATGGCCTCCCAAAGACTATCCCGATATTAATGCATAAGTTACTGCACGTAATTGTTAGACCATAGAAAGGAGTTACTACTATGGATATGGAATGGACAGAAATGCTCGAGAAGATTTATCTCGCATTTTCAAGAATTTTTGACGGACTTTTTGAGTTCCTCGGAAAGATTTTCTAATTAAAAAATCAACCTCCCTTTTCAGGGAGGTTCTTTTTTTGTTCTGATTATTTCAGCTGCCGATAAGTCCCTCGAAAAGACTTACCTTATAGCCCTGATCTTTGTATCTGTTATACATATCTACATTATTTATAACGTTGACTATTCTTGACACAAAGCAAGTGAAACCCTTAAGAAGGATATTGGTGTTTTTGTAAGTGTGCCCCCCTGCTTTGTCACTTTTGTTGATTTCAAGAGAATAGATTTCTTTGTCGGTCTTCGCTGAGTAGGATTTTACTGCAAGAGTTTTCTCAGTGAAGTCAAGCAGAGTGTAGATTGACTCCTCGCCCTCAAGATAGGTGAAAGCCGCATTTTCACCGATGGGTGGGGTAGTACCCTCATCAGTGAGTAAAGGAGCATAGTTGTTAATTGAACCCGATGAAAGATAAATGGTTCCCGCAGGGTCGGATATCTGGCTTTTGCCTGCAAGAGCCTCGGCAGTCTTGTTGTTATAAATAACATTTGAAACACTGTAATAGTGACTGTGACCGTAAAGACAAAGGTCCACGCCGTACTCATCAAAAAGAGGAGTCCAGAGGAAACGCAGAAGCTTGTTTTCTGTATAAAGCCATTCTTCTCTGCCGCCAAACATATCGTGGTGCATAACCGCAATTACCCAAGTAGCATCTTCATTGGCTTTTGTTGCTTCTTTGGCAAATTTATAGTGGCCTCTCATAGAGGTGTTGCAGGAGTCAAACATAAGAAACAAAGCATCACCATAGCGTACCCAGTAGTCGGTACCGATATATGACTTAAAGGTCATCTCGGCTTCGTTAGGTAAAGCAGTGTAGTATTTATAACCAACGCTTTTTCTGTCGTGGTTGCCTATGGCAGGTGCAAAGGGAACAGTTTTCATATAGTCAGGTGAACTAAGAGCAATATACTCGTCAATGTACC
Organism: Acutalibacteraceae bacterium; assembly: GCA_045634065.1. Taxonomy (GTDB): domain Bacteria; phylum Bacillota; class Clostridia; order Oscillospirales; family Acutalibacteraceae; genus UBA6857. Next base: position 789 of record JAZQZO010000275.1, on the reverse strand, counting down.
CGCCTGAAGCAAGGTCACCGCCTGAGATTACGATATCCAGGCTGTCACCTGAATTTTTCATAGCCGATTCGAGTGCTTTGTTGTAGGTGAAAGAGCGCTCTATGAGGGCATTTTCATTTTCTTCTTCGATTGCCATATGAATGTCAGTTGCATAAAGAGCTGTGAAGCTGTCTGCATTTTCTACAGCGAAGCTATAGCTTTCGCTGACAAAATCACCACTGTGGCAAGTGTAAGAATATTCACCTTGCTTAAGCTCTGTTATAACTGCCCAAAGCCGATAGGTACCGTTAGGTACAGCTTTGCTTGTAGCTTCAAAGGTTTTTGTTTCGGTTTGAGCTTTGAGTTCGACATATCCTGTGTCACTAACGCTATACCAGGCAATGTATCTTTCGCTTTCATTGCTGCCGGGGAACATAGTCACAGCAGGCGCGATCTCGGTTTCGTAATCTGCCCATTTATTTGCCCATTCTTCACTCACATCCCCTGCAAAAGAATTGAGAGAACAGGACAACAACATAATAAGGCAAAGGAGAAGACTAAGGGTTTTCCTCATATTTTTCATCATAATTCCTCCTTTGGAATTTACTTGAGTTTATTATAGCAAATCAGGAAAATATTGTCTATTGTAAAATTGAATTTTTTGGAAAGTTTGTGCTGCGGCTCCGTCGCCGAATGAAATTCGGCGTGAGGGCGCCCGACGGGCGTCCTCAAAAATCGCTTTCGCGATTTTATGGAGCCGCGACCCCCCTTTTCCGCTGACAAAAACAGTATACGTTATTGCTAAAACAG
>JAZQZO010000274.1:0-6700 GCA_045634065.1 Acutalibacteraceae bacterium | reverse complement strand
TAATATAAGTAAATAATTTGTTGCAAAAAGGCGAAGCAAGTTATAATGCCGACTGCAAGTCCCGAAATTTGCCACTTGCCATTTGCCATTTGCAACTATTCATACTGAAAGGATGAATACTATGAAAAATACAGAAAAATCAATGGAAAAGCTTGTTGCTCTTTGCAAGGGCAGAGGCTTTGTGTATGCAGGCAGCGAAATCTACGGCGGTCTTGCAAACACTTGGGACTACGGCCCTCTCGGCGCAGAGCTTAAGAGCAACATCAAAAAGGCCTGGCTCAAAAAGTTCGTTCAGGAAAACCCCTACAACGTAGGTCTTGACTCAGCAATTCTTATGAATCCTCAGACTTGGGTTGCTTCAGGTCACCTTGGCGGTTTCTCAGACCCCCTTATGGACTGTAAAGAATGTAAAACTAGACACAGAGCTGATAACCTTATCGAAAACTTCGACGGTACCAACGTTGCAGGCTGGTCAAACGAAGAAATGACAGCTTATATTAATGAAAAGGGTATCACCTGTCCCGATTGCGGTGCTCAGAACTTCACAGATATCCGTCAGTTCAATCTTATGTTCAAGACTTTCCAGGGTGTAACCGAAGACAGCAAGAGTGAACTCTACCTTCGTCCCGAAACAGCTCAGGGTATTTTCGTAAACTTTGCTAACATTCAGAGAACAACAAGAAGAAAGATTCCTTTCGGTGTTGCTCAGATCGCTAAGTCATTCCGTAATGAAATCACTCCCGGTAACTTCATCTTCCGTGTTCGTGAATTTGAACAGATGGAACTTGAATTCTTCTGCAAGCCCGGTACAGACCTTGAATGGTTCGACTACTGGAGAAGCTACTGCCGTGACTGGCTTTACAGCATCGGTCTTAAGGAAGAAAACGTAAGACTCCGTGACCACGATCCCGAAGAGCTTTGCTTCTATTCAAAAGCTACAACAGACTTCGAATACCTCTTCCCCTTCGGTTGGGGCGAACTCTGGGGCGTTGCTGACAGAACAGACTACGACCTCACACAGCACTCAACAGTTTCAGGCAAGACCCTTGACTACTTTGATCCCACAACCAACGAAAGATATATTCCTTATGTTGTTGAACCCTCACTTGGTGTTGAAAGACTCTTCTTGGCAGTTATGACTGAAGCATATGACGAAGAAGTTGTTGACGCTGAAAAGAATGACACCAGAGTTGTTCTTCACTTCCATCCTGCACTTGCACCCATCAAGGCAGCAGTTCTTCCTCTTTCAAAGAAACTGAACGACAGTGCAACAGAAGTGTTCCACACTCTTCAGAAGAAGTTTATGGTTGAATTCGACGATGCAGGTTCAATCGGTAAGAGATATCGCCGTCAGGACGAAATCGGTACTCCTTTCTGTATCACATATGACTTCGAAAGTGAAGAAGACGATTGCGTAACAGTTCGTGAAAGAGATACAATGCAGCAGGAAAGAATCAAGATTGAAGATCTTGTTGCATATATCGAAGCAAAAATGGAATTCTGATTTAACTGAGCAGGCATTAAAAGTGCCTGCTCAATTTTTTGTCAAACTTTTCGAAAAAGTTTGCGGGGTACGGGGCAGAGCCCTGCAATACAAAAAACATAATAAACTAGTGTCTTTTTATTGACAATCATAATTATATTATAGTATAATTCAGTTACACCAAAAAGGAGGATATATTATGAAAAAACTTATTTCACTTGCTCTCGTATTAATTATGGCTCTGAGCCTTATGGTTCCCGCTTCTGCTGCAGATGCAGATTCATCTCTCACTGAATCACAAATAATGTCCGCAGCTACTGCCGTTGCAGGCGCTCTGGTTGATGCAGATGAAGATGCAACCGTAAGTATCAGCAACGAGCTTATGTCTGCTGTAACAGGAACGACTGAAACTCCAAAGGAAATAGCTGACTTCTTCTCAAAATTTGTTTTTGTGGAAGAAAGTGAAATTGAAGCCGTTTCACAGAAAATTGCAGACTCTTGTACATATCGTGTAACAACTTTTGAAGATGGCACAAAGACTGTTTATGTTGCAGTTGACCTTCGCACCTGCAAAGAAATCTTCGATGCCAGAGTTTTCCTTAATGCAACAAAGAAGCTCCTGAAAAAATGTGAAGAACGTGCAATAGCTGACGGTATGGAAGCTAATCCTGACGCTTATAACCTTATGTCATATAACCACCTTGCAGGCGAACTCGCCCTTCATATGATTATCACCGATTTCACCAACGATTTCGGCGCTAATGACGGCAATATATTACTCAAAAAATGGTTTGATATGTCAGTTGTTGCAGACCTCAATGTTGACGAAAGCCGAATCAGTCCTGCTTTTATTGAATTTATCGGTAAAACCATCGTATCAATCTTCGGTCTGTTCTTCCGTTAACAATAAAATTTATATTTTACTGCCGTACTTTTTCAGTATGGCAGTTTTTTCTCTTGCTTTTTTGATAAGTTTAATGTTTAATATATTCAGTAATAGTTCCGGTAGGTGATAATATGACTCTCAACAAAGCTGACGAAATACAAATCAGAAAATTTCTTTCTCCGCAAGCTGAAAACATAAATATAGAAACCGTCGATGAAATTGGTTCAACCAATGATGAACTGAAATTTCAGGCAAACCAAGGTGAAAATGAAATTAAACTCCTCATAGCGGAGACCCAGACAAAGGGTAAGGGCAGAAAGGGACGATCTTTCTTTTCCCCTGCAAGTTCAGGCTGTTATATGAGTTTTCTTCTCAGACCCCCGTACTCTGCCGAAGAATGCACCTTATTGACAACAGCAGCAGCTGCAGCTACAGCAAAAGCTATAGAAAAAGTAACAGGCAAAGTTGCACAAATCAAATGGGTAAATGATGTATATATAGGCAGAAAAAAAGTAGCAGGCATACTCACTGAAGCCTCTTTTAAAAAAGACGGAAGCGGAATGGACTATGCAATTGTAGGCATCGGCATAAATATAAACCCACCCGAAGGCGGATTCCCCGAAGAAATTGCAGATATTGCATACTTTCTAACTGATAACAATGATGCAGAGATCAAAAACCGTCTCATTGCAGAAATTGCTAACTGTTTCCTCTGTTATTATGAAAGCCTTAGTTCTAAAGAATTTATAAAAGAATACCGTAATCGCCTTTTCTTTTTAGGTGAAGAAATAACTGTTATTCAATCTGACGAAACCTATAAGGCAAAAGCAATTGATATCGATTCTATGTGCCATCTAATTGTCAGAACTTCTGACTCAGAAGAAAAAATTCTCTCAAGCGGAGAAATCAGTATCAAACTTAGCTAATATAGCAAAAGACCCGACAGTAATATCGGGTCTTTAATATTACACTTTTTCTCTTGAAGAAAAGTCAGATGCGGGGCTCAGGCAAAATCCACTTCAGTGGATTTTGGTGCGCGCAGCGCACAGCCGAAGCAACGCTTCGGCACCTGAGCCCCGATCCACCCTCCGGCTGAAACTAAAACAGCTCAAAGGCCAAGCCTTTGAGCCGAAATATCAACAATAGTGAAGTTTAAGGGCTTCAAGACAGATAGCTGCAAGTCTGCCACCGTAAGCAGCACCGCAATCAAGAGCTATGTGACCGTTTTTGGAATAAACCTTGCCCATAAATTTCTGATTTATTGCAACTGTGGGAGTATGACCTGTGATGAGGTATTTGTTTTTGAAATAAACCTTTGTATAATCGGTGCTTGCAAAAACAAAATCTTCTTCATCATATTCTTCTAGTTCTTTACCCTCCTCAAAGTTATCTATACCTGCGTGTACCAAAACGAAAGTCTTTCCACCTGCTTCAACTTCTTCAAAGGCCTGAAATTCTGAAAGATAATCGATTATGCTTTCTTTATCCTCTTCTGAAAGAGCAAGGAAGTCGCTGATTGTCTTTTCGCTTTTCATAGTAAGCCACTTTTCAAGATTTTCTTTGTCTTCTCCTGTAAGCATAGCCTCAGCCTCATCAAGAGTCCTTGCATTCATAATTAAAGGAAGAACTTTCTTCGCCATATATTCGTGTTCACCGAGAACAGGATAAATATTAGCACGGTACATCATATCGCGAAGAATTTCAATGGAGTCATCACCAATATCGATAACATCGCCTAAAACAAAAACAGCATCTGTTTCTTTAGGTGAAAGTTTAGTGAGCATTTCGTCGTACTTGGCTTTTTTGCCGTGGATATCGCCAATTACATATATCATAAAGTACCTCCTGAAATTATCTAGTTATAAGAAGTTCGTTGTTCTCAAGGAATTCGTCGTAGGTTTCCTTTCTGTCATATACGCCGTCAGATCTGAATTCAATAATTCTGTCTGCAATAGACTGAACAAACTGATGGTCGTGTGAAGTGAAGAGAAGTGCACCCTTGAATTTGATAAGAGCGTTGTTAAGTGCAGTGATAGATTCAAGGTCAAGGTGGTTAGTGGGTTCGTCGAGAATGAGAACATTAGCCCCGCTGAGCATCATCTTACAGAGCATACAGCGTACTCTTTCGCCACCGGAGAGAACCTTGGCTTTCTTTGTTGCCTCTTCACCTGAGAACATCATTCTACCGAGCCAGCCTCTTACATCAGTTTCAAACTGAAGATCTGAATATTTTCTTATCCAATCTATAAGACTGTCTTCAACACCGTCAAAAAATGCTGAGTTATCACTGGGGAAATACGCCTGAGATGTTGTTACACCCCATTTGAAGGTGCCCTCGTCAGGTTCAAGTTCACCTGTGATAATCTTGAAGAAAGTTGTCTTTGCAACGGCATCGGTACCCACAAAAGCAACCTTTTCGTTAGGTCTTATAGTAAACGAAACATTATCAAGTACCTTTCTGTCACCTATAGTTTTGCTGAGCCCTTCAACTACGAGCATATCATTACCAATATCCCTGTCAGGCTTGAACTCAACAAAGGGGAAACGTCTTGATGATACAGGCATATCTTCAAGCACAAGATTATCAAGAAGCTTTTTACGGCTTGTTGCCTGCTTTGACTTTGAAGCATTAGCGCTGAATCGTGCAATAAACTCCTGGAGTTCTTTCATCTTTGCTTCGGTTTTCTTATTCTGTTCGCGGAGCTGTCTCTGAGCCATCTGTGTGTACTCGTACCAGAAATCGTAGTTGCCTACATACATAGTGATTTTACCGAAGTCGCAGTCAGCGATATGTGTGCAGACCTTGTTGAGGAAATGTCTGTCGTGGCTGACAACAATAACAGTATTTTCAAAGTTCATAAGAAATTCTTCAAGCCAGGCAATAGCAGCAACATCAAGATGGTTAGTAGGCTCGTCAAGAAGAAGAATATCAGGGTTGCCGAAAAGAGCCTGAGCAAGAAGTACCTTGACCTTCTGTTCACCTGTAAGCTCCTTCATAAGCATATAATGAAATTCATTGTGGATACCCAAAGCATTAAGGAGAATTTCTGCATCACTTTCTGCGCTCCAGCCGTCCATTTCTGCGAACTCTTCTTCCAGCTCACTTATTCTTATACCATCTTCTTCGGTGAACTCTTCTTTTGAGTAGAGTTTTTCTTTTTCGTCCATAATTTCAATGAGCTTTTCGTTGCCCATAAGGACAGTTCTTATAACATCATATTCATCATATGCGAAGTGGTCCTGCTTTAAAACTGAGAGTCTTTCGCCGGGAGTAATTGTAACATAGCCTTTATTTGGCTCGATTTCACCTGAAAGAATCTTAAGAAATGTACTTTTACCTGCACCGTTTGCACCGATAAGGCCGTAGCAGTTGCCTTTTGTGAAGTTAATGGAAACGCTTTTAAAAAGCTCTCTTCCGCCATACTGAAGAGTTACGTTGTTTGTACTTATCATCTTAAATCACTTCCTATTATATAATTTTGGCGTTAACTTTTTAATTATATCATAATTTGGATAATATATCAACTTAATTTTGATGAAAAGGTGGGTTGCGGCTCCACTGCCGAATTTAATTCGGCAAAAGGACGCCTACGGCGTCCTTTAAAATCGCTTCGCGATTTGTGGAGCCGCCTGCAGAAACTTAAAGTTACATAAAAAACAGCGGATAGAAGTTTCCATCTATCCGCCGAAATTATTGTAATGTTTTTGTTTGCAGGGCTTTGTCCCGCACCCCACGGAGTTTCAAAAAGTTTGACAAAACTTTACTTATTCTTTATTTAATTTCTTCTACACCCATATAAGGTCTGAGTGCCTCAGGAATTGTTACACTACCGTCTGCATTCTGATAGTTTTCAAGAATAGCTGCAGTTGTTCTACCAATAGCAACACCTGAACCGTTAAGAGTGTGTATAAGCTGAGCCTTATCCTTCGGACCGTTCTTATATCTGATTGAAGCACGTCTTGCCTGGAAGTCTTCGAAGTTTGAGCAAGAGCTGATTTCAACATATCTGCCGTAAGAAGGCATCCAAACTTCGATATCATATGTCTTAGCTGATGAGAAACCGATATCTCCTGTAGTAAGAGCAACTACTCTGTAGGGAAGACCTAAAAGCTGAAGTACTCTTTCAGCATCGTTTGTAAGTTTTTCAAGTTCTGCATAGCTTTCTTCAGGCTTTACAAACTTAACAAGCTCAACCTTGTTAAACTGATGCTGTCTGATAAGACCTCTTGTGTCTCTGCCTGCTGAACCTGCCTCAGCTCTGAAGCAAGCTGAATATGCACAGAAGCTCATAGGAAGCTGAGCACCGTCCATAATATCGTCACGATACATA
>JAZQZO010000273.1:0-2697 GCA_045634065.1 Acutalibacteraceae bacterium | reverse complement strand
ACAGAGAATGAAGCCTGAAATATTAGTAATCAGAAGACTTCTCTTTAAATTGTGAAGCGCCATTCTGACACCTATAACAATAGTCTGCGCCGTAATAAGATAGAAGGACACACCGAAAACTGAAAACAAAACAGAACGAAGTCCCATCCAGATGTTGGTACCCTTGATAAGTGCAAGAGCCAACATAAGTGCACCACCCAAAAGATAGCTGAGCATTATAGCGTTATAATACTGCTCGCTGAAGGGTACTTTCTTACCCGTACTTGAGCTGACATATCCCGACTTCTTCTTGCCTTTGCCGGACGAAGTATTGGACTTTGTATCAGCTTTTCCTTTCTTTGAAGAAGAGGTTTTCTTGGTGGTAGTCCCCTTCTTTGCTGTTGATTTTTTTGTGTTAGCCATATTTTTTCTCCGTTAAATTATAAATGTAAAAACAACTGCACCGATACCTAAAAGTGCTGAATAAATGCTGAAGAATAAAAGAACTTTACGTGTGTTGAGTTTTGCAACAAGCTTCATAACTATAAAACTCATAACTGCGAAAACCAGGATTCCGATAACCGCCTGAACAGCGTCAATGATTGTATCGTTTATAAGATATTTCACTATCTTTGCGATATTGACAATAAACATTGACGGTGCAAGATAGAGATAAACCTCTCGCATTATTACCTTGGGATGCACATCACCTAACAGCATATTGGTACTGCCTGAGGCAACGTGTGAAAAGCCCGGTACTATGTAACTGACAAGCTGATAGACAGACATTCTCAGAGCACTCATTGTGCTGCAGACTCTTTTGAGCTTTTTGTTTTCCTGCTTGGCATACCATCTTGCAACAAGAAGGACAAGTGCGTTGATTATACAGGCAACACCGGTGAGATAAAGTCCGTTATCTGAGAGAAACTTATCAAAATAATCAATAAGCAAATCACCCTCACCCACAGGAATAAATAGCAACACCATAGGTAATATTGTAAGAAATATATTTTTTGCGACGTTTTTATAAATTTTTAAATTCGCATCGCCTTTTGAGCCCTTGATAAACACAGACCTAAGACTCTTGAAATATATCTTTCTCAAGCATAAGAATATAACAACTGAAAAAGTCACACCGAAAAGTGCAAAATAAAATCCGAGCTTGCTTTCATCGTTTGTAAGAGAAACTGCCTTGCTGAGTATACTGAAATGGGCCGATGAAGATGTTGGTAACGGTGCCATAAAGCCGCAGACAACAGCGACAATTATCATTTTTATATATTCTATCACTAAAATTACCTCCTAAGAGAAAATCACATATCAATTCAAACTAAATTATATCACAAACTTTCAGTTATAACAAGATGTAAAATTAATTTCAGAGTACAAAAATAATCCCTCAATCACCCATAGAGATGAAAGAGGGAATTTTCATTATTCTGCTGTTGTTTCTTCGGCTTTATCAGTTTCCTGAGTTTCAGTTACGGGAACTTCTTCTTCCTGTGTCTGAGTCTTAAATGTGCCATCCATAAGAGCTTCGAATGTCTTGCGGTCAGCTTTTTCGTTTTCAATAAGATATTCAGCAACAACTGTAAGTCTATCCTGATGAGTTCTGAGAATATTCTCACATTTGTTGTATGCGTTGGTGATGATTTCTTTGATTTCAGCGTCAATATCAGCAGCAACCTTTTCTGAATAGTTTCTTGCACTGCCGTAATCTCTGCCAAGGAAAACTTCCTTATCACCCGACGTGTAAGATACAGGGCCGATTTTATCGCTCATACCGTAATGTGTAACCATTTTTCTTGCAATAGCGGTTGCTCTTTCGATATCGTTTGAAGCACCTGTTGAGATGTCATCAAGAACAACAGCTTCTGCAACTCTACCGCCGAGAAGACTTACAAGTTCACCGAGCATTTCATTCTTCGAGGCATAGTTCTTATCCTCTTCAGGAAGATACATTGTGTAACCGCCTGCCATACCTCTAGGGATAATCGAAATTTCGTGAACAGGGTCCTGACCCTCTGTATAGAAAGCCGCAATAGCGTGACCTGCTTCGTGGTACGCTGTGAGTTTTTTCTCTTTATCGCTGATTTTGTGAGATTTCTTTTCTGTACCCACAACACACTTGACAGTTGCTTCTTCAATTTCACTCATAGTGATAGCTCTCTTCTTTCTTCTTGCAGCAAGAAGAGCTGCTTCATTAAGAAGATTTTCAAGGTCTGCACCGGTGAAACCTGCAGTTGATTTTGCAATTGTGCCGAGACTTACATCGGGAGCAAGAGGTTTGTTTCTTGCGTGTACTTTGAGAATTTCTTCTCTGCCTTTGATATCAGGTCTGCCAACAGTAAGCTGTCTGTCAAAACGACCGGGTCTTAAAAGAGCAGGGTCAAGAATGTCAGGTCTGTTAGTGGCAGCGATGATAATAACGCCTTCATTGGGGCCGAAGCCGTCCATTTCAATAAGGAGCTGATTAAGGGTCTGCTCTCTTTCGTCGTGGCCACCGCCCATACCTGCGCCTCTGTGTCTGCCGACAGCGTCAATTTCATCGATGAAAAGAATTGAGGGAGCATTCTTCTTTGCTCTTTCAAAAAGGTCTCTTACTCTTGAAGCACCGACACCTACATACATTTCTACGAAGTCTGAACCTGAAATTGAGAAGAAAGGTACGCCTGCTTCACCTGCAACTGCTCTTGCAAGCAAGGTCTTACCGGTACC
>JAZQZO010000272.1:0-20246 GCA_045634065.1 Acutalibacteraceae bacterium | reverse complement strand
AAATAATTATATATTATACAATTAAACAGCGAGAGTTTCAAGAGTTTAAAGCGATTTTCTTTAAGTTTGATGTAAAGGGTGGTTGCGGCTCCGCGAAATCGCCTATGGCGATTTCCGAGTACGCCCCCTCAAGGGGGGCGTACTCGAGCCGAACTGAGTTCGGCAGCGGAGCCGCCTGCCACCTCTTGCAGAAACTGCAATTGACAAAACCAAAGCCACTTGATATAATTCTCCACAGATTTAAACTAAATGAAAAGGAGAAGTTCAAAGTGAAAGATTCTTCAAAAACTGCACTTTTTGAAACTATGCCTATACCAAAAGCTGTTATGCAGATGTCAGTGCCTACGGTTGTCAGCTCATTGGTGATGGTTATATATAACCTTGCAGACACGTTTTTTGTGGGGTTTCTCAATGACCCCGTTCAGAATGCGGCAGTAACTCTCGCAGCTCCCGTTCTTCTTGCATTCAATGCTGTTAACAACCTTTTTGGTGTTGGTTCATCGAGTATGATGAGCAGAGCCTTGGGTGTCAAGGATTACGAAACTGCAAAGAAAAGCTCGGCTACGGGCTTTTACTGTGCTTTGGTGTGTGCACTGCTTTATTCGGTACTCTTCACCATTTTCAAAAATCCGGCTTTGACAATTTTAGGTGCAGACGACACCACAAGAAAAGCAACTGCCGACTATCTTATGTGGACTGTAAGTTTCGGTGCAGTACCGTCAATTTTGAATGTTGTTATGGCATATATGGTGCGTTCTGAGGGTGCATCGCTTCACGCCAGCATCGGTACAATGAGCGGCTGTATTCTCAATATCATCCTTGACCCCATATTCATTATGCCCTGGGGACTTGATATGGGTGCGGCAGGTGCCGGCCTTGCAACTTTCATTTCGAACTGCTTCGCTTTTGCATATTTTATAATTCTCACCATTGCAAAGAGAAAGACTACCTATGTGTGTATAAAACCCAATATGGTGTCCAAGAGAAAGAAGGTTATTCTTGGCATTGCTGCAGTTGGTATTCCTTCGGCAATTCAGAATCTTCTCAATGTTACGGGTATGACAATTCTCAACAATTTCACGGCAGGGTACGGCTCAGATGCTGTTGCCGCTATGGGTATTGCTCACAAGGTCAATATGATTCCTCTTCAGATAGCTCTCGGCATATCTCAGGGTATAATGCCTCTGATCGGCTACAACTATACTGCAAAAAATTACCCGAGAATGAAAGCATTCCTGACCTTTACAACAAAGATTGTTCTCGGTCTTATGAGCGTCGTAACTGTGCTTTATTTCATCTTCTCAAAGCAGGTGACAGGCTTCTTCATCGACACGCAGACTGTTGTTGACTACTCGTCAAAATTTCTGCAAGGTATGTGCATATGTCTGCCTTTTATCTGTATGGACTTTATGGCAGTTGGTGTTTTTCAGTCTTGTGGTATGGGCAAAAAGGCACTTGTTTTCGCAATTCTCAGAAAGATCATTTTCGAGATACCTCTTCTTTATATTCTCGGAGCTGTTTTCCCACTTTACGGTCTTGCCTGGGCGCAGACTATTGCAGAGATTACACTTGCGATTATAGCTGTTATAGTGCTTGTGAGAATGTTCAGAGAGTTGGAGAAAGAAAAAATATAAAAATAATATCGCGTTTTTGATTCTTTTTCCGCGATAGGAAAAAGAATGCCTTACGGCGAGCGAAATAAAAAGAAATACAGTCTGATAATCAGGCTGTATTTCTTGTGTATAGCAAATATCGAAGACAGGGATGTTTTTTTGTTTTTAGTTTTGCTTTATCGGCAGTTCGGCGGCTCCATATCCGAACTGAGTTCGGATGGGCGACGTTGTCGCCCCAAATCGCTTTGCGATTTGATGGAGCCGCCTCCCACCTTTTGCAGAAACTTCCCTGCAGTTCTGCATTCGAAATACCGTTTTCTGCATTTATCTTGCCCTCACCGGGCCAGGCGTAACTTTTTGCTATAGCCCAAAAAGTTACCAAAAACGCGATGTTAGTTCCTGTGTACCAAAATAAACATTTGCATTTTTCATCTTTATATAGTATAATAAATCGATTAGACTAAATTATGTGATATAAGGAGGTTTTCCTATGTTTATAGATAAAGCCGTGATTAAAATCAAAGCAGGCGACGGCGGTAACGGTGCAGTCGCATTCCACCGTGAAAAATATGTTGCTTCAGGCGGTCCCGACGGCGGTGACGGCGGTAAGGGCGGCGACATTGTTTTTGTTGTAGACGATAACCTTTCAACTCTTGCAGACTTCAAATATAAAAGAAAATATAAAGCGCCCAACGGTATGGACGGTCAGGGTGGCAGACGTAACGGTAAGAAAGGCGAAGACCTTATTATTAAAGTGCCAAGAGGTACTGTCATAAAGGAAAAAGAAAGCGGTACCCTTATGGCTGATATGTCAGATGATGATAGTTTCATCGCTGCTAAAGGTGGCAGAGGCGGTTGGGGTAACAGCCACTTTGCAACCCCCACAAGACAGACTCCCCGATTTGCAAAAGGCGGCAACCCCGGTGAAGAGTGGGAAGTTGTCCTTGAGCTTAAACTTCTCGCTGACGTTGGACTTTTAGGTTTCCCGAATGTAGGCAAGTCAAGCTTTATTTCAGTTGTCAGCCAGGCTAAGCCTATTATCGCTGACTATCATTTCACAACAATTACCCCTGTACTCGGTGTGGTTTCAATGGGTGAGGGCAGTTCATTTGTTATTGCTGATATTCCCGGACTTATTGAGGGTGCAAGTGAGGGTGTCGGTCTCGGACACGCTTTCCTTCGTCACGTTGACCGTTGCCGTATGCTTGTTCACATTGTTGACGTTGCAGGCAGTGAGGGCAGAGATCCTATTGAAGACTTTGAAAAAATCAATCTCGAGCTTGAACGCTTCAATCCTGAACTTGCTGAGAGACCTCAGATAGTTGTGGCAAACAAAATTGACCTTGCAACTGACGAGCAGAGAGAGCGTTTCAGAAGCTACATCGAAGAAAAGGGTTACAGATATTTCGAGATGTGTGCTCCCATTGTTGAGGGTACTAAGGAAGTTATCGATGCTGTTGCAGCAATGCTCAGCACCTTACCTCCTGTCAAACGCTATGAAAGCGAAGAGATGCCTCTTGAGACTCTTCTTGCTAAACAGAATACAGGCTTTGAGATTTTTGTGGAAGATGATGTTTATATTGTTGAAGCTCCCTTCCTTATTAAGATTCTTTGCCGTACCGATCTCGCTGACTATGAGTCACTGCAGTATTTCCAGAGAGTGCTTATTTCCAGCGGTATCATTGATGCTCTTCGTGAAAAGGGTATAGAAGAGGGAGATATTGTAAGTGTATATGATTTCGAGTTTGAGTTTGTAGACTAAAACCAATTATGAATTATGAATGAGGAATTATGAATTGATTCCCTGAACAACTCCTGAAAAAAAGGAATATTTATGGAAAGATTTTTAAATACAGATGTTAACGTCAAAACACTCAGCCCTCTGAATCTTGCCTTTGTCGGCGACACGGTCTTTGACCTTTTTGTCAGAGAAAGACTTGTCTGTCAGGCGAACAGACCTGTAAATAAACTTCATAAAGAAGCAACAACAATGGTCAAGGCATCGGCTCAGGCTGCTGCAGTGCAGAAAATTATGCCGCTTTTAACCGAAGAAGAAATCAGTGTATTCAAGCGAGGTAGAAATGCCCATACTAATCACAAAGCTAAAAATGCAAGCGAGGGCGATTACCACTATGCAACAGGTCTTGAAGCGCTTTTCGGTTATCTCTATCTGAGTGGCGAAAAAGAAAGACTCACAGAGCTGTTTGATATTATCGTATCAGAGTAACTGACCTCGATTCAGGGGTGGGTTTATGAAGATAAAATATTTGCTTCGTGATTTGTGTCTTGTTATATCAGGCTCGGCAATATTCAGCGTGTCGGTCAATATGTTTTCGGCACCGAATAATATTGTGCAGGGTGGCCTTACAGGCATTGGCACCGTCGCAAATTATCTCTTCTCACTGCCTATCGGTACAGTGATGCTGGTGCTGAATATACCGCTGTTTGCCCTTGCTCTTCGTCGGTTAAGGCTGAGGTTTGTTGTCAAAACAGTGGTCAGTACTTTTATTTTCACAACTCTCATTGATCTTGGTGCTTATGTGATACCGCCATATAAAGGGGATATGCTTTTGGGGTGCATCTTCTGCGGTGTGCTTTCGGGTGTGGGTCTTGCTCTTGTGTTTCTCACAGGTGCCACCACCGGCGGTACGGATATAATTGCAATGCTTATAAGAACGAAGAAAACCAATATTTCAATGGGCAACATTATGCTTGTTGCTGACCTTGCAGTTATACTGCTGTCTTTTGTGGTTTACAGAGAAATCGAAAGTATAATGTATGCTGTGATAGTTATCTTTATTTCTGCAAAGGCAATAGATTTTGTCCTTTACGGCAGAGAACACACCAAGCTTATATTTATCATTACAGCTAAAAAAGATGATGTACTGTCTGCTATTCTTCTTGAAATCGGCAGAGGGGCCAGTGTTCTTCCTGTTACGGGAGGGTACACAGGAAAAGATAAAAATCTGATTCTTTGTGCAGCAAAAAAAATTCAGATAAGAGAAATATTACGCCTGACTAAGGCTAAAGATCCACAGGCTTTCACCGTTGTCTGTGATGCAGGACAGGTTATCGGTGAAGGGTTCGGGTAATTAGGAATTATGAATTATGAATTGCGGTGGCGGTTCTGATGAAGAGATAAAACGCTACCCGCAAGGGTAAGAAGCATAAAAGCTCACGGGAAGTGGGCGGTGCAGGTTGCGGCTCCATTAAAATCGCTTTGCGATTTTCCGGCCACAACGTGGCCGACCCGAACGCAGTTCGGGTATGGAGCCGCCACCCCAAGGTTAAATCAAACTAAACTTTTACAGGAGGAAAACTATGAATAATATGAATGACAGCTTCTGGCTTGTCAAAACAGCAGATAAAAAAGCCAATGTCAAGGGTGCAGCATATCTTGATATGGTTTTATGCAATCAGAAAGGTGAAATCAACGGCAAACTCTGGGATTACAGCGAGCTGGTTCACGGCACTTTCCAGGCAGGAGATTTGGTTAAAATCCGTGGCAGCATCACACAGTTCAACGGTAATGATCAGCTTCGCATAGATAAAATAAGGCTCGTCAACGAAAACGACGGTGTCAATGTTGCCGACTTCGTACCCACAGCAGAGTACAGTGGGGAAATGATGTACGGTCAGATTATGAATATCATCGCAAATGTTAAAGATGCAGACCTCAAACAGCTTACATATGCCCTTGTGAAAGAAAACGAAGAAAAACTTCTTTTCTGGCCTGCGGCATTCAAGCTTCACCACGCTATCAGAGGCGGACTCTTATACCACACTCTGTCAATCATTAAAATTGCTCAGAGCATCTGCGGTATCTATCCTGCAGTTGACAAAGATCTTCTTATGTGTGGTATCATTGTCCACGACCTTTGCAAAATAGACGAATTTGAAATCAGCCCTGCAGGTCTTGCAGCAGGCTACAGTGTCAAAGGCGAACTCATCGGTCACCTTGTTATGGGAGCTATGAAAATCGAAGCCAAGGCAAGAGAACTCGGCATCAACCCTGAGAAAGCTATGCTTCTTCAGCATATGGTTATCTCACACCACGGTGAACCTGATTTCGGTGCGGCAGTGAGACCGATGTTCCTTGAAGCGGAGATTTTAAGTCAGCTTGACAAACTCGATGCAACCATATACGAAATTACAGCTGCTGTTTCAGAAGTCAAGTCAGGTGAGTTCACCGGCAGACAGTGGGCACTTGATAACAGAAAACTCTATAATCACGGCAGAAAAGAAGTGGAAATTAAAGCTAATTTAGAATAAAAAGAGGCAAAATCCTTGTGTGTTTAGGAAAAAATTAACATTAACCTATAGTAATTTTAAGTAAAAAAGTAGAAATTAGGCAAATAGTGTTGATTTTTTTCTAAAAAAGTGTGATAATATACCATAAGTAATTATGTCAGGAGGATAAGGAATGAGAGTTATCACAGGTTCTGCAAGAGGCAGAAAGCTTATCACCCTTGAAGGTGATGATGTAAGACCCACAACTGACATAGTTAAAGAGGCACTTTTCAGTATTATTCAGTTTGAGATTGAAGGCAGAAAGGTTCTCGACTTATTCGGCGGTTCAGGTCAGCTTGCTATTGAAGCACTCTCAAGAGGTGCAGACAGTGCAGTTATTGTTGATCTTTCCAAAAAAAGTGTGGAGATCATAAAGCAAAATCTCGAGCATACAGGCTTTTCAAAAAAGGCTGTTGTTGTTCAGAGTGATGCACTCAGCTTTCTTTCAAGAAGAACTGAAAAGTACGATATAGCTATTATAGACCCACCTTATTCAAAGGGTCTTGTTGAAGCAGCTCTGGAAAAAGTCCACGAGGTAATGAATGAAGGTGGCGTAATCATCTGTGAGGCTCCCTATAAAGACGAGCTTCCCGAATACGCAGGTACCTTTAAGCTTCAGAAAAAATACAGATACGGCAAAACCGGTTTGTTCCTTTACAGATTCTCTGAAGAGGAGGAATAAGTCGTGAGTGAAAGAATTGCTATATATCCGGGTAGCTTTGATCCTATCACCATAGGTCACCTGGATATAATCAGAAGAAGTGCCAAGCTTTTTGACAAAGTAATCGTGGTTGTAATGTCCAATCACCGCAAAGCAGGTTTACACGCTTTCAGTGTTGAAGAAAGAGTGGAGCTTGTCAGAAAGTGTACGGAAAATCTGCCTGATGTGACTGTTGACTCATATATGGGTCTTCTGGCGGATTATGCAAGACAGAAAAAGGCAATAGCCGTTGTTAAGGGTCTGAGAGCTGTTTCGGATTTTGAAGACGAATTTCAGCAGGCGCTTATCAACAAGAAATTAAACGATGAAATTGAGACTGTGTTTATGGCTGCAAGCAGTGAGAATATGTTCCTCAGTTCCAGCGTTATCAAGCAGGTATGTATGCTTGGCGGTGATGTTACACCGTTTATTCCCAAAGAAGTATCAAAAGAAATCATTGATAAATTAATGAAAGGATGACAAAGATATGGCAACTTACGATATCGAAGATCTCGAAGTAGAAGACGTAGAGGGTACAGAAGATTATATTGATGACACTTATGCAGAAGAGGAGTATGAAGAAGTAAGAGAGTTCG
The DNA here is from genome assembly GCA_045634065.1 of Acutalibacteraceae bacterium. Taxonomy (GTDB): domain Bacteria; phylum Bacillota; class Clostridia; order Oscillospirales; family Acutalibacteraceae; genus UBA6857. Next base: position 13,047 of record JAZQZO010000272.1, on the reverse strand, counting down.
GTCCTTACGATCACAATGCTGCTGAAGAAAAGTGGAAGGATCTCGACTTTGAACAGTTAGTTGAGCAGATGTCTATTTATGTTTCAAATGCAAAGAAGTTCTTCTTCTCAAAGACAAAGAGAGTAGTTAACGGCCACGATGTTGATACTCTTGTTCAGTTTATGCAGGAGAAATTCCCCGATGAGTTCATCAAGTCAAAGGATATCATCGAGAGAGAAACACGCATCATCTCAGAGGCTAATTCAAAGGCTGACAAGCTTGTTAACGACGCTCACAACTACAAAAACGAAACAACTCCCAAGTCACAGGCATACTATAACGATGTAGTTAAAAAGGCACAGGCTGACGCTGAAGCAATTATTGCAAGAGCAAACAACCACGCAGCCGAGCTTGTTAAAGAGCACAACATCACAAGAATGGCAAGAGAAGAGTCTGAGAGAATCAAGGCTGAAACAGAAAAGACAGTTCAGGCTATGATTGCAAAGACAACAAACGACTGCAACGAATACAAGAAGCAGGCAAACGACTATGCAAAGAGCATTGTTCAGGGTGCTTACAACTTCATCACAAGCGGTCTTGCAGGCTATCAGGGCATCGCTGCTAAGAACCTTGACGAAATCAACAAGGTTAATATGCAGTTCCAGCAGGAATATGCAGTTCAGGTTAAGAACCTTGGCATCGACAACTGATTTTTTGGTACGCGACTAACTTAAGGCGAGTAGGGAAAAACCTACCCGCCTTTTTAGTTTGGGACAAGATAAAGAATAATATTGCATTTTTGATTCGACTTGCCGTCTCTGAAAGGGCAGGCGGCTCCATTGCCGAATGAAATTCGGCAGGGGGATGCTCTGCATCCCCCAAAAGCACCAAAGGTGCTTTTATGGAGCCGCCTCATATCAAACTGAAAGTTTCGTCAGCAACATCAGACCCACCCCATCGAAGCCACCCGAAATATCCCACCAGCGACCACCGACTGTCGGGCAGTGAGAGGGTAAAGGTCAGAGACAGCGAAGCGTGGCAGACGATGAACTCAGCCCGGTGAAAGCACAAACGAGCGACGAGATTTTGTATAATCTTTCCTTAAAGCAGAGAGGTGGGAGAACACCGTCCTTAGAGAAGAGAGGAGAAACTGAAACAATCACCGATAAGCACCGACTAACGATAGAGACAAAGGTGAGCAGAAATAGTAGAGAAGAAAAGCTGATACAAAACTATGACGGTGATTTTTTCAACTTTCGGACAGTTGGAACAAAAGGGCGATTTGCTTACTTTGTCGCCCAGGACAAAGTAAGAGCCAAGCGGCTTGAGCGAGCAGACTGAAAATAAAGAACAAATCAGCCGATAGCAGAAAGAAACAAAACAAACAAAAAACACTGAACAAATGTTCTTGACAAAGTTGAAAATATCGGATAGAATTAAATTAAAGGGAAATAGTGCTGTTACAGAGGATGGACTGTGACGGTGCTTTTATTTTTTTACAAAACCGAAAGGAGCGATAAATTATTAACACAGAAAACAACTACAATAATGTAAGAACTTTAACACAGGGTAAAAAGGCGAAAGAGTCTTCTCTTAAACCCACATCCGAAAACTTTGTCAGAATACTTTGTGAAGACCCTGAATTTTCATTTATAAGATTCAACGAGCTGAAAGGTCAGGTTGAGGACTTCACAGACAAAGGCTATCAGACCTGGACAGACACCGACGATGCAAAGGCAAGAACTTTTATCGAAAGCAAGTATGGCATATTTAACCTTAAAAAGTTTGAGGACGCTTTCAGGATTTATACTTCATCAAAGAGCTATAACCCCGTAAGGCAGATTATCGAAAGTCAGCAGTGGGACGGCAAAAGCCGTATATATAACTTTCTGACAGAGATAATGAAAGCCGACAGCAGTGTCTACACCAAAGAGGTGTCAAGGCTCATATTTGCAGGTGGCATCCATAGGCTTTATAACCCCGGGTGTAAGTTTGATGATATGCCTGTTTTGGTTGGCACAAGACAGGGTGAGGGCAAGAGTACCATTGTAAGGTGGCTTGCTTTAGATGATGACTTCTTTTCCGAGGTGACGGAGTTTGAGGGGCAGAGAGGCATCGAAGCTATAGAGGGAGCCTGGATATGTGAGGTATCGGAGCTTTTAGCTATGACCAAGGCAAAGGATGTGGAAGCTGTAAAAAGCTTCATCACAAGGCAGAATGACCGATATCGTATGCCCTTTGACAGGCGAGTCACAGACCATAAGCGAAGATGCATCTTCATCGGTACCACCAACAAAGAGCAGTTTCTCACCGACAAGACGGGCAACAGAAGATTTTATCCTGTGAGGGTATATCAGACGGGTCACGAGCTTTATGAGAAAGAAAGCGAAATCAAAGACTACATACTTCAGTGCTGGGCAGAGGCTCTCTCTCTTTATGGTGAGGGTAAGCTGAAGCCTTATGCCGACCCCACACTTATTCAAATCATCCGAGAGCAACAAGCCTCAGCCACTCAGGACGACTATAGGGAGGGTATGATAAGAGATTTTCTTGAAACTAAAAACGAGGTGTGCATACCTATGCTGTGGCACGAGGCACTGAAGATGAGAAGCGACCTGAAACCGACAAGGAAAGACAGCACCGAGATAGGACTCATTATGCAGAACTGTGAGGGTTGGGTAAAGCAGAGAAAGTTAAAGAAATTTAAGGATTATAGTTCACAGAGGTATTGGAAAAAAGAGTGGGAGGAACTCTGATACATAATTATGGTAACAAAGGTAACAAGGTAACATATATTTCAAGAGATTATAAATTTTTTATTTATATATTATTTTATAACTTATATAAAAGTTTGTTACCTTTGTTACCTTGTTACCTTGGGCTGATATATATGTTTTGCTTTGGATATGAGGGGTCCTTCTGCGTTCCCTACAACTCCTGACTGAAAAAGGCGGAGCTTATCTTCCCTGAACCTTCTTGTGCGTCGCGTACCGTAAAAACACCCCATTTACAAATTGGGAAATCTATGCTACAATAAACTGAAAGCATATCCGACTGCCTTGTCGGAGAAAGGATAAAATTATGAGCGTTACAAAAACACATTATGCCTTTATGCCCGACGGCACAGAGGTGCATCTTTTCACTATCACAAACAATAACGAAATAAGTGCAGGCATCATCACTAAAGGTGCTACCCTTAACTCTTTCACCTGCCCCGATAAAGACGGCAATATGGGTGACATCATTATGGGCTTTGACACTATTGATCTGCACATTTCGTCAGGTACATACACAGGTCAGGTTATCGGTCAGTACGCTAACAGACTTTGCGGTGGCAAGTTCAAGGTTGGTGATAATGAGTACCAGGCAACTCAGAACGAAAAGGGCAAAACCTGCCTTCACGGTGGTGCTGAGTACAGCAGTGCTGTTTGGAAAGCTATCATCATCGATGACAATGCTGTTGAGTTCACATATCACAGTCCCGACGGCAAAGAGGGCTTCCCGGGTAATGTTGATGTAACTGTAGTTTACAGACTCACTGACAGAAATGAGCTTGAAATCAACTATAAGGCTGTAACTGATAAAGACACTATCATCAATATGACCAATCACGCTTATTTCAATCTTGGTACCACAGCAAACGGTGATGTACTTGACCACGAGCTTATGCTCAATTGTGACTATTACACTCCCACTGATGCTGACAGCATCCCCACAGGTGAAATCAGAAGTGTTAAGGGTACTGCTTTTGACTTCACTACACCCAAGAAGATAGGCAAAGAAATCGGTGCAGATGATGAACAGCTTATTCAGTGCCGTGGTTATGACCACAACTTCTGTGTTAACGGTGAAGCAGGCAAGCTTCGTCTTGTGGCTAAGGTAACAGATGATCGCAGTGGCAGAAAGCTTGAAGTTATGTCAGATCTTCCCGGTGTACAGCTTTACACAGGTAACTTCCTTGACGGCAGTGAAATGGGCAAGAACGGCATTGCACTCCAGAAGCATTACGGTTTCTGTCTTGAGACACAGTATTATCCTGACACACCTAATCAGGCTTCCTTCCCACAGTGTACATTTAAGGCAGGGGAGAAGTTTGAAAGCACCACAATATTTAAGGTGTAAAGAATAACAAAAGTTTTAGTCAAGCTTTTTCAAAAGCTTGCGGGGTGCGGGGCAGAGCCCTGCAATACTAAAAGAAAAGGCGGGTAGGAATTAACCTACTCGCCTTATTATATTCCCTCGCCGCGTGGCATTACTTTTTCCTGTCGCGGAAAAAGTAATCAAAAACGCGATTTAATTTTTATATCTTCTTCCCAACCTTCTTAAGAAATCTCTTAAACTTAGCTTTCTCCAAACCTAAATACACACTCTTAATAGGTGGACATACCCCAAACAGTACCCCTGAAAGAGTAAACAGAAAACTCGGATTTACACTCTTCTTGCCTTTCTCAATTCCTGCAACCATCTTCTTGGCAACAACCTTGGGACTCTGAACAGGGAATGGTCTCTCAAACTCAACCTCATTGGCAGCTGCAAAGAACCCTGTGTCTGTTGCAATAGGATAAAGGCAGGTCAGCTTCATATTCTCGGGAAGCTCAAATCTGATGCCCTGCTGAAAACCCTCCATAGCAAACTTGGTAGCTGAATATGTGGTGAAGCCCGGCATAGCCATTTTGCCGATAGCTGAAACTGTGATTGCAAGATGACCCTCTTTGCCACCGAGATACTGCTTATATTTTTCATATGTATAGATAGGGGAGAACACATTGGTCTCGAACATTCGCTTTGTTCTGTCCCAGTCGGTGTAGTCGATAATTTCATAGTAGGGATAACCTGCATTTGCATAGAAAATATCAATTGAACCAAGTTCGGCTATAGCTTTTTCAAAGATTGCATCCACAGCCTCTTTGCTTGATACATCACACTGATAGGTGATAACGTTGTCGCCGCATTTATCCATATTCTTGCAGTTTTTGTCAACGGCTAAAATCTTGTTGCTTTTTTCACTTGCTAAAAGTTTCAGCACCTCTAAACCGATACCGCTGTCTGCACCTGTTAAAACGATAGTTTTGTTAGTAATCATAATCTTTCTCCTTTTTTTCGGCAGAAACCGACTTTATAAATTTATAATAGCTTAAATTTAATAATAAGTCAATAAAACAGTTGCCTTTTTGAGCTAAAAATGATAATATTTAATGAGTATGAAATATGATTTTATTATATTTGTAAAGGGGAAATTTTATGAAGTACGAGAAACTTTTTACACCTATAAAAATAGGTAATGTTGAAATCAAAAACCGTATTGCTATGGCTCCGATGCTTATGGACTTCGGTCAGTTTGACGGCAGAACCACACAGCAGCTTATGAATTATTATGAAGAGAGAGCCAAGGGCGGTACCGGTCTTATTATAACTGAAATCACCCGTGTTAACGACAGAACAGGTGCTTCGGCATTTGCTCAGCTTGGTATGAGCCACGACTATCAGATTGAAGGTATGAGGGAGCTCTCAGACAGAATTCACTCTCACGGAGCAAAGATTTTTGTTCAGCTTCATCACCCCGGCAGACAGAATATGGGTCTTCTTATGGGTACTCTGCCGCTTAGTATAGCCTGTGACAAAATGATGCCTTTCTTCAAAGATGTACTTTACAAGGTTGTGCCTGCAGGTAAGCTTCTTATGAAGTATCATATAGTACCCCGTGTTGTTGCACCCTCAAAGTGTGAGAACAGCTATTTTTCAGACGGCAACAACAGAGAGCTTCGTAAAAGTGAAATCAAGGGTCTTATAGGTGACTTTATCGCAGCTGCTGAGAGAGTAAAGAAATCAGGCTGTGACGGTGTACAGCTTCACGCTTCACACGGCTATCTTCTTCAGCAGTTCCTTTCACCAAACACAAACCACAGAACTGACGAATACGGTGGCAGTCTCGAAAACAGAATGAGATTTCTTCTTGAGATTATTGCAGGTATCAAAGAAAAATGCGGTAAAGATTTCCCGATTATTGTCCGTCTGACAGTAGATGAATGTTATGAAATGATAGGCAAAAAGGGCAAGGGCTATGACCTTAAAGAGGGCATCGAAATGGCAAAGCGTCTTGAACAGGCAGGTGTTGATGCTATCGACGTTTCAAGTGCATCTTATGACACCTTCAACTATTGGCTGGAGCCTACATCATTCAAGTGTGGTTGGAGAAAATATATGGCTGCAGCCGTTAAAGAGGCTGTGTCAATACCCGTTATTGCAGCTAACCTTATAAGAAGTCCTGAACAGGCTGAAGCTCAGCTTCAGGAGGGTACTCAGGATATGATTTCTCTCGGCAGACCTCATATTGCAGACCCACATTGGGCTAACAAGGCCAAAGAAGAAAGAGCAGAGGATATCAAGAGATGTGTCTGCTGTCTCTACTGTATTGAAAGTATGCAGAACAACGCTTACATAGGTGACCACGGTTACTGTGCAGTTAACCCCTTCGTAGGTGAAGAGGACTACAAACTCCCCAAAGACGGTGACGGCAGAAAGGTTATGGTTATCGGTGCAGGTCCTGCAGGTCTCACAGCAGCAGAGCTTATGGCAAAGCGTGGCTTCAAGGTGACTGTATATGAAAAAGAAGCAGTAGCAGGTGGTCAGGTTTATCTCGGCTCAAGACCACCTCATAAAGAAAAGCTTAATTGGTGCATCGAAGATCTTGTTACAGCTTGTGAAAAGCTGGGTGTCGAAATCAAGTACTCTGCCGAAGTGACAAAAGAACTCATCGAAAAAGAAAATCCCTATGCTGTTATTTGTGCAACAGGTGGAAGTGCCGTAAAGCCCAAGTCAATTGAAGGCACAGATAAAGATTTCGTTTACACTCCCACAGAAATATTAAACGGCAGTGTACAGCCCCAAAACAAAAAGATAGCAGTTATCGGCAGTGGTATGACAGGCCTTGAAACTGCAGAGCTTCTCGCAACTAAGAATAATAAGGTTATCATCGTTGAAATGGCTGACGAAACAGCTCCCGGTGTATGGATGCAGCACCCCAATGATGTGATTCCGAGACTCGAAGAAAACGGCACAATGTTCTACCTTTCAAAGAAACTCGTTTCTATAGATGAAGAGGGTGTTACTGTAGAGGATACCAAAACAAACAGAACAACAAAGCTCGATGCTGATGCTGTTGTACTTGCTATGGGTGTCAAGTCTGATAAGAGTCTTTATGAGCAGATTAAGTATATGAAGAATGTTTATCTCGTAGGTGACGCTGATAAGGTGGGCAGAATAGCAAATGCCACAATGAGTGCATACAAGTGTGTAAAAAATATCAAGTGAGGTAGTAAAATGAATAAGGTAAATTTTGACAGTATTATCGACAGAAGAAATACCAACAGCCTAAAACACGACTTCGCAAAAGAGAATAATCTCCCTGAAGATGTGCTGCCTATGTGGGTGGCAGATATGGACTTTAAGGCACCACCCTGTGTTCTTGAAGCACTGCAGAAAAGTGTTGACCACGGTATTTTCGGTTACAGTGACACGAAGGATGACTACTATGATATTGTTGTGTCCTGGTTCAGAGATCACTTCAATTGGGTACCCGAGAAAGAGTGGCTGGTTAAGACTCCGGGTGTTGTTTATGCTCTTGCTATGGCAGTCAGAGCCCTTACAAAAGAGGGTGAAGCTGTTATCATTCAGCCCCCTGTTTACTATCCGTTCTATAATGTAATCAGAAACAACGGCCGTCAGATTATCGAAAGCCCCCTTGTCTATGAGGACGGTAAATATACCATTGACTTTGCGGACTTCGAAAAGAAGATAGCTGAAAATGATGTTAAGCTCTTCATCCTTTGCTCACCTCACAACCCTGTTTGCAGAGTTTGGACTAAAGATGAACTTCAGAAGCTTGGTGAAATCTGCAAGAAGTATGATGTATATGTAGTATCCGATGAAATTCACTGTGACTTCACCTGGGAGGGTCACCCTCACACAGTCTTCACTCAGGCGTGTCCTGATATGGCTGACAGAGTTATCATCTGCACAGCTCCCAGTAAGACCTTCAATGTTGCAGGTTTACAGCTTTCAAACATCTGGATTCCAAGTGCTGATATCAGAGAAAAATATCAACAGGAAATCGCAGGGTCAGGCTATACGGTTATGAACAACCTTGGCATTGTTGCTTGCAAGGCTGCATATAAAGACGGCTATGAGTGGAGTTTGGAACTTAAGAAATATATCAGAGGCAACCTTGATTATATCCGTGACTTCCTTAAGGAGAATATTCCTGAAATCAAGCTTGTTGAGCCTGAGGGCACATATTTTGCTTGGCTTGATTGCAGTGGTCTGGGTATGACAAGTGACGAGCTTGATGATGTTATTATCAATAAGGCAAAGCTCTGGCTTGATGCAGGTAAGATTTTCGGTGAGATAGCTGAGCAGTTCCAGAGGGTAGTTTTAGCTTGTCCGAGAGAGATTATAGTTAAGGCTATGGATCAGCTTAAGATGGCATTAGGAAAATAAGAAATCGCGTTTTGGTTACTTTTGGGCGATAGCAAAAGTAACGCCTGCCCGGCGAGGGCAAAGAAATAATATATCATATAATAAATAAAGCGGTAGGTTAAACCCTACCGCTAATTTTTGTTATCGCTCGCCGCGTGGCATTCTTTTTTCTATCGCGAAAAAAGAATCAAAAACGCGATGTTGTTTTTTTATTAGAACTCCCTATTCATAACCGCAAATGTCATTCTTTCCTGAATGCTCGCCTTGCCGTGACCTGTGCCAATACCGCCGTGGTCTGAAGTCACAATAATAAGCCAGTCCTCAGTTTCATATGTCTCTCTCGCTTTGATAGCTTCAATTGCTTCATAGCCATAAGCATCCATTTTGGCAAAGGCTTCCTTGTATGCAGGATTGTTGAAGCTGAAGCCATCGTTATGACCTGTTGAATCAGTAGGCTCGTAAATTACAAAGATAAAATCTGAACAAGCCTCGTCTGAAATTTCTTCAATCACAGCCTTGTGTGAAGCCTCGTCATTATCGCACTTGTTGAAAGAAACGGGAAGTCCGTGGTCACCGCAATACTCAACCTCGGGAAGATATGTAGCATTTTTTCTTGAGAAGTGACCTGCCCACTTGGTGATGAAGCTGGCGCTGCCGATAGTGCCGTCTTCAGTGAGAGTAGTCATAAGAGTTTTAGCGTCCATTGATTTAGGAATATCATTACCTGTTACACCGTGTACGTCTGCCCACTGACCTGTGAGAATTGAGCACCAACCGGGTGCTGTTGATGTGTCCTGTGTGTTTTTTTCGGGATAGTTGACACCGCCACAGTATAAAAGGTTAATTGAACCGCCGTCTTTAAGCACAGCTGAAACAGCACTGTTGTCGTCGCTCTTAGTAGCAAGAATGTCAGCTCTGCATCCGTCGTAACCGATGATGATAGCTTTCTTTTCGGTCTTGCCTTCGGGAAGCTCAGAAGCATAATGCTCCATAATTATGTTGTAAAGCTCTGTTTGAGGAATCGCGGTTTCTACAGTGTTTTCGTAGCCCACTGCTGCAATATTGGTGTTGTAAAGCTCTTCGGTGTCGTTTATATCCCACATATATCTTGTGGCATAAAGTGCTATTGCAGATGCAACTACGAGTACGATAGCGATAATGGATATTATCTTCTTTTTGTTTTTCTTCATATTTTATGTCCTCCTTGTTTTTCTTACTGCCCTCGCCGGGCGGGCATTCTTTTTCCTGTCGTGGAAAAAGAATCAAAAACACGATTTAATTTTTATATCTTCTTCTCGTCGAAGTCGATAACTACATTTTCTCTGCCGGGGTTGAGCTTTGTCATCTTAACTCCTGCAGCTTCAAACATACGCTTTGAAGCTCTGGTACCCATAGTGTTAGCGTATTTGTCAGATATGTAAACAACTTCCTTGATACCACTCTGAATGATAGCCTTTGCACACTCGTTACAAGGGAAAAGTGCAACATAAATTCTTGAACCCTCAAGGTTGGTACCCCTGCAATTGAGAATAGCATTAAGCTCAGCGTGACAAACATAAGGGTACTTGGTGTCGTATGCGTCGCCGTCTCTCTCCCAAGGAAATTCGTCATCACTGCAGCCCGAAGGGAAGCCGTTGTAGCCCATTGACATAATGCGGTTTTTGTCGTTGACAATGCAAGCACCGACCTGAGTATTGGGGTCCTTGCTTCTGTATGATGAGAGCATAGCAACTCCCATAAAATATTCATCCCAAGTTAAATAGTCCTGTCTTTTAGCCATTATATTTACTCCTCTTTTGTTTTTTTACTGAGCACCCCTGTAGTAAAGTCCTCGTGTATAGCTTGAAGCGTCGCTTAGCTTTTTGCCTTTTTTATAAGCATCGATAATCGCTTCGCAAAGCTCCTTTTTTTCTTTGGTGAAATAGAAAGTCACAAAGTCCATATTTTTGATTTCGCTCATTCTGTCTGCCATATAAATTGGTGCGGAGTTGAGAATTTCACTATAACCCATATTACACACCACCGGGAATTTCTTGCCCATTCGGTCTGTGAGAAATGAATTCATTTTGCACTCCTGACAAGTCTTGCCGTTCTTAATCGGGCAGTTTCTTGTGAGCATCAAAGGCAGTCTGCCATAGGCGATTATTCCCCTCGGTACCCTGCCGCCTATATTGGCAAGGTCTTTAAGGGTAAGTTCAGGCGACAAGGTTAAAGACTTTACATCCAAGCTTTCTAAAACACCGACAGAAAGGCTGTTTGCAGTGTTCATTGAGAAGCCTGTGTGAATCTCAAAACCAAGTCTTTTTGCAATGGCAAGAGCGTCTAATGTAGAGCAATAAGCAATTTTTATTCCCAGCTTCTTTGCTCTTAAAAGTAAGGTTTCAACCTTGTTTTCGTTGCCGAAAATGCCTCTTGGCACTTCGATTCCTATGTTTACACCTGAGTTTTTAAGGCTTTCCACTGAGTTTTCATCAATGGTGAGTGGCAGATATAAGTTTTCAACATTGTCGAGATTGCTTGGAATCTGCTCTTTTCTTGCCACTCTGATGTGGAATTTAGGAGAGCTGTTTACCTCGTGAGAGAGGGTTTTTATGTTAATATCTGTAAAGGGGACTAGCTTTACAGCTTTGAGCTTATTTTCAAGCTCTGAAAGGGCGGTTCTACGAAGATTATTTATGACACTTGCAGGTACAATAAGACCCTCATCAAGGTCAATTTCTATTTTTTCAGCATAGAACTGAGTTCCGCCACATTTGCTGATTCTTTCGCTGAGCCCCTCTTTGGTCATAGGCTTGTTGAGTGCTTTTTCGGGAATAGTCTCATCACTGACAAAGCAGGTTTTGCCCATAGCTGAAACACTGAGTGAAACCTTTTCTCCTTCAACAACGCTGAGATAAAACTCCACAGGAATAAGAGGAGTTTCTTTTTCATAAACTCTTGCCAAGTCGGAAAGCACTTTATTGGTAGAAGCTGTTACATCTTCCTTTTGTCTTATGCCGAACATATCTCTGCCAAGCTTGCTTTCAAAATATCCCTGAGTGAAGCCTGAACGTGAGAAAACGGCTCTGAGTTTATCTGCCAGATCTTGTTGCAGGTTGCCGTCAAGTGCATACTTGACACTTGTCACTGCTGCACTGACATATTCCGGTCGCTTCATTCTGCCCTCAATTTTAAGTGAGTCCACGCCTGCAGAAACGATATCATACATCTTTTCAACAAGGGATAAATCTTTAAGGCTCAGGTCGTTACCTGTACCACCTGCAACTGCAAAGGGCAGACGGCAGGGCTGGGCACAAAGTCCTCTGTTACCGCTTCTCTCACCGAAGATACTGCTCATATAGCACTGACCTGACACACACATACAAAGGGCACCGTGTACGAAAATCTCAATCTCAGCGGTGCATCCGTTCTTGATTTCTTTTATCTCGCTTTCAGATAATTCTCGGGGGAGGACTGCTCTTTTATAGCCAAGCTCCTCAAGTAATCGCACACCCGACAAAGTACCAACGGACATCTGAGTTGAAGCGTGTCTTTCAATGTCACCTGCGCATTGCCTGAAGAGATATGCAAGACCAAGGTCCTGAAGAATAACTGCATCAGCACCACTGTTTGCTATAAGCTCGATGATTTCTTTTGCTTGTTGCAGCTCGCTGTCAAAAACAAGAGTGTTGACGGTGACGTGAACCTTAACGCCACGGGAGTGACAATAGTCCACAGCCTCTTTGAGCTTTTCACCTGCGAAGTTGTCGGCTTTCATTCGTGCATTAAATGCAGATGTGCCGAGATACACAGCATCAGCTCCTGAGCGTACCGCCGCAATAAGAGCATCATATGTGCCGGCAGGAGCGAGAATTTCAGGTTTATTTTTCATCGCCATTGATAGGAATTACCTTTTTGGTGTTTTTGTTTGTTTTGCCTGATACGGCACCGAGTACAGCTTCAAGTTCTGCTCTGAGTCTGCCGTTATCGATAGTGAGAGATTCAACCTGTCTCTTTGCTTCTTCTAGTTCGTGTCTTGCCCAGTCAGCCTTGCTCTTAGCGTTTGAGGCATCATCAAGATAGTCCTTGATCTGCTCACGGAGTCTGTCGGCTGAATCTGACGCTTTTTTGCACTCGTCAGCATAGCTTAATGCTGCAAGAACTGCTGCCTGAGTGGTTGAAAGTCGGGGACTTTCTTTCATAATTTTTGTCAGGGCTCGGTCAAGGTCTCTGCCAAGTTCCTGAACGTACTTCACGTCGTCTTCTGCGATGATTGAATATTCAACGCCTGCGATGTAGAGTTTGATTTTTGTAGCTGCCATTATATCAAAACCTCCTTAAAAAATGCGGAATTCGGAATGCGAAATTACGGGGAAACAAAAGCTATCTTTTGCTTTTCACCGCAGAATCACACAGCTCCTGAATATACATTATATATTATACATCATCGATTCTTTATAATCAAGCGAAATTATTAATTGTAAGATTATGTTTATATTTAAAAAATTATTTGCATTTTCTCTAAAAGGGTGCTATAATACATAAGTTATATAGATGAAAGGGGGAAATGATATGGATACCATCAAAGATTTTTTAGTCGGTCTTTATGCTATG
>JAZQZO010000271.1:0-2818 GCA_045634065.1 Acutalibacteraceae bacterium | reverse complement strand
CATCCTGACCGCCAACGCTGATGATTTTGTCAGGCTCACCTTTTGTGACATCTTCATAAAGATAAGCTCTTGAGTTTGTTATAAGGTCGGATCGTAGCCATGTCGTTCTGTGAGCCAAGGAGTTGCTGAGCATGGTTGTCTTCCTAAGGACCGCTTGGCCTCCGACTTCATCCTGACCGCCAACGCTGATGATTTTGTCAGGCTCACCTTTTGTGACATCTTCATAAAGATAAGCTCTTGAGTTTGTTATAGGAGTCGATGATGCTGTGTAAAGAATTCTGCCGTCATCAAGAACAGACATACCCTGTACTTTAAAAGGTGAAGTCAAAGCAAAATCGGGAATCATATTGCCTTCACTGTCAATTTTATCAGCCTTGATACCCCACTCACTGTTTTCATCGAGAATAAAGGCATTGACGCGTGAATAATAAACCTCACCATTCTTCGCTCTATAGATATTAGTTGCCTCTTTAATGTCGGTGAAGTTAATATCTGTGAATTCACCAATATAGAGAATACCGCCACAGACATTGACGTATGAACAGGTTGTGTCGGTATAAAGTTCAGCTTCAATGGGTACGTATGTATCATCGTCAGCCTCAAGAATTTTGCTCAGCGACAGTACGTGTGTCACGCTTGTTGTTGCAATATATACGTTATCCTTGAATACTGCTATACCGCCAAAGTGACCTGTTGCTTTATTCACCTTACCCTTACAGCCAACAGACTTTACAAAGTTACCCTCACCGTCAACAAGAATAATACGTGATGGCTGAGCCTTTTCTTTGTAATATCCTGAAATAAGGAAGATATCGTGTTCTTTTTCATAGAATATGCCCTGAGGTACAAAGCCCTCTTTGAGACCGGGAATAACGAAACCTTCTTCAGAATTTGCATAAAAATCTCTGAGCTGCCACTCATCAAGCAGATTGCCTGCAACCATATCTGTTTGTGTCAGCTTTGTTGAGGGTTCGGCATCATACTCCGCGACAATCGGACCGCCACCGCTGAAAAAGAAAACAATTGAAGTGATGACCGCTGCTATTTTTTCTAATATGCCCATAATGTTTCTCCTTTTCTTTTTTTATAAAAAGGCGGATAAAATGAAATTATCCGCCTTTGTTTATATTGGTATTGCACTCGCCGTGCAGGCGTTACTTTTCTTGAAAGAAAAGTAACCAAAAGAACTTTTCTGCTTACTGAAGAGCTGCAAGACTTTCGTCAATCATCTTGATTTTTTCTGTGAGCTTTTCAGCATCAGCTTTCTGCGTTTCAATAACATTAGCAGGAGCCTTTGCAAGGAAACCGGGGTTACTGAGCTTGCCGTTAATCTGAGCGAGCTTCTTTTCTGCTGTTTCTTTTTCTTTGAGAAGTCTCTTTCTTTCAGCTTCGAAGTCAACAAGGTCACCCATAGGAATATAAATCTTAGCGTCTGCTGTTACGATGCTTACGCTACCGTCGATATTGAAGCTGTCACCAACAGTAACTTCTGAAGCAGAAGCAAGTTTCTGCATAAAGAGAGCTGAAAGTGAGAAGATATGTTTCTTTTCAGTTGCGATATAAACGTCAGCCTTTCTTGAGGGAGGTACGTTCATTTCACCGCGTCTGTTACGAATAGCTCTGATAGCGTACATAATGATATTCATCTTGTCTTCATCTTCGGTGAATACAAGTTCATCGCTGAATACGGGCCAGGGAGCTTTCATAATTGTCTCACCGTCGTGAGGAAGTGTCTGCCAGATTTCTTCTGTAATGAAAGGCATAAAGGGATGAAGAAGTTTAAGAGTTTCGCTCATAACATAAACGAGAACTGGTCTTGCAGTTGCAGCTTCATCGCCACCTTTCTGAAGTCTGATCTTGGCAAGTTCGATATACCAGTCGCAGAAGATATCCCAGATGAAGTCATAGAGCTTCTGTACGGCAACGCCAAGCTCAAACTTATCAAGGTTATCTGTAACTTCCTTAGTAAGTCTGTTATTCTGGGAAAGAATCCACTTATCTTCGAGAGCGAGATCAGCAGGAATGTGAGGTGCTGCTTCATCTTCAGGAAGATTCATAAGGATAAATCTTGCAGCGTTCCAGATCTTGTTGCAGAAGTTTCTTGAGGCTTCAACCTTCTTCTCGCTATAACGCATATCATTACCCGGGCTGTTACCTGTAGCCAGAGTCAGACGAAGCGCATCAGCGCCGTACTGATCAATAACAACAAGAGGATCAATACCGTTGCCAAGTGACTTTGACATCTTTCTGCCAAGTTCGTCACGAACAATACCGTGAATGAATACTGTATCAAAAGGCACTTCACCCATCTGCTCGCAAGCTGAGAAAATCATTCTTGCAACCCAGAAGAAGATAATATCGTAACCGGTTACAAGTGTGCTTGTGGGATAGTAGTGCATAAGTTCAGGTGTCTTTTCAGGCCAACCAAGAGTTGAGAAAGGCCAAAGAGCTGATGAGAACCAGGTATCAAGTGTGTCGGGATCCTGATTGATTTTGGTACTGCCGCACTTGCAGCACTTTGTAGCATCTTCTTTTGAAACTGTAATTTCGCCACATTCTTCGCAGTACCAGGCAGGAATTCTGTGACCCCACCAGAGCTGACGTGAAATACACCAGTCACGGATGTTTTCCATCCAGTTATAATAAATCTTGTCGAAACGTTCGGGAATAAACTTAACCTTACCCTCACGAACAACTTCAATAGCAGGCTTTGCAAGGGGTTCCATCTTAACGAACCACTGCTTTGAAAGACGGGGCTCAACAGCAGTATGAGAACGGTAGCAAGTGCCAACCTCGTGCTTTGTTGGCTCAATCTTAA
>JAZQZO010000270.1:0-3311 GCA_045634065.1 Acutalibacteraceae bacterium | reverse complement strand
CCCGATAATTATGTATAAAATTGGTGAGGATGGCAATGCGAAAACCAAAAGCTTTGCGGGATATTTACGGGGCGGAAAAGATTTGGGATTACGAAAAGGAGACTTGCGATTGTGGGGAGAAGGGGTATAATAGAAAGGAATATGTTGAAAAGTAATTTTATTTCTCAGGTGTGTGTTGATTTTGAAATAAATAAAATATATAATTAAATAAAAAAATATCACAGCTGGTGAAATTATGAAATATGAAAACACAGGAAAAGATATAATTGTTTATGATGTACCTTGCCTTGATATTGAGCTTTCGGTTTTTTGCGGTCAGGCTTTTCGTTGGAAAAAAAACGATGACAGCTCTTTTCACGGAATAGTTGACGGCAAGGTTACGGATATTATTCAGAGTGAAGATAAAATTATATTCAGAAACACATCTGCGGAAGATTTTGAATCACTCTGGAAAGACTATTTTGATCTTGATTCCGACTATAAAAATTATTGTGAAATTTTAAGTGCAGATGAAAATATAAAAAAGGCTTGTGAAGAATATTACGGAATCAGAATTCTTCATCAAAAGCCCTGGGAAGCCCTTTGTTCATTTATAATTTCACAGAATAATAACATACCGAGAATAATGGGAATCATCGACAGGCTTTGTGAGACTTTCGGTGAAAAAACGAGTGAAAATGATTATGCTTTTCCCTCTTACCAAAGCCTTAAAAATGTGACAGCAGAAGACCTTGCACCACTTCGCGCAGGTTTCAGAAATAAGTATATAGTTGATGCGGTGCAAAAACTCTGCAGCGGTGAAATTGACCTTGAAAAAATAAAAGAAATGCCTATAGAAGAAGCAAGACTTGAGCTTATGAAAATCAAGGGTGTCGGTGCAAAAGTTGCCGAGTGTACACTCCTTTACGGCTTCGGGAGAAAAGAGGCATTTCCCGTTGACGTCTGGGTGAAAAAAATTATGGCAGAGATGTATCCTGAGGGCTTGCCTGATTGCTGTAAAAATATAGAAGGCATAGCTCAGCAATATCTCTTCCATTGGCGAAGAAATTCAGAATTATTTAAAGATAAGGAATGATAATATGACTAAAAAACAGCGTGCCGCACTTTGTGTTGAAGCACTTGAAAAAGAATACACAGAAGCTCTGTGTTCTCTGCAATATGATGATCCTTTGCAGCTTATTATTGCCGTGAGACTGTCAGCTCAGTGTACTGATGAAAGAGTAAATAAAGTTACACCTGCTCTTTATGAAAAATACCCTGATCTTGAATCATTCTGTAATGCAGAGGTTGAGGATATAGAAAAGCTCATTTATTCCTGCGGATTTTATAAAACAAAAGCAAAAGATATCAAAGAAATGGCAGTTATGATAAGAGATGTTTTCGGCGGCAGAGTACCTGACACAATTGAAAAGCTCACATCACTGCCGGGTGTCGGCAGAAAAACAGCAAATCTTATTATGGGTGATGTATATAAACAGCCTGCAATTGTTGCTGATACCCACCTGATAAGAATCACAAATCTTATAGGCCTTGTAGAAACCAAAGATCCGAAAAAGGTTGAACTTGAACTTAAAAAAATAATCGCTGGGGATAAAAGTAATGACTTCTGTCACCGAATGGTGCTTCACGGCAGAGCGGTTTGTATTGCGCGAAGACCCCAGTGTCAGAAATGCTGCATAAAAGAATATTGCAAAACAGGCAGTAAAAAATAATAAGGCTTTACAGTTTTAATCTTTTGTGTTATTATATTGACGAGATTAACCTCAAAGACAATATTTTAAATTAATATTAGGTTTCGGATATATGGTATTATCAAAATTAAAAGGATTGTAATTTATTATGAATAAAAGATATCTGAAAGAGAAGAGTATAGTTTACCTCTTTAAAATAGCAATAACCCTGCTTATTACAGGTTCGATATTTTTAATATGGTTTTTTTTCTATAACCCGAATATAAACCTGCCGTTCTATGAAAAAGGTCATTATCTTATGACTGTTGTATTTATGTTTATTTATCTTGTTTTTACAAGGGTATACGGCGGTTTTATGGTGGGTACGGCCAGTGTGATTGATCTGATATTTTCACAGATAATAGCAATAGGGTTTACCGCAGGCAGCTCATATGCAATATTTACGCTGCTGAGTTATAAACTTGTAAATCCTATTCCTCTCATTATATTTTTCGTGGTATTCAGTATAGTTTCAGCTCTGTGGTGTTATATTGCGGATAAGGTATATTTCAAACTTCATAAAGCAAAAAAAACAATTGTTATTTTTGGTAACAAAGAGTCTTATGAATCCTTAAAAGGAATTAAGGGAATGACAAAAAGATTTCTTGTTGAAGAAACATATGACTGTGAAAAAATAACGCTTGAAGAAATTTTGGAAAAAGTAAAAGGCTTTGATGCTGCATTTATGTGCGGTGTACCCTCAGATTACAGAAATGAGATTCTCAAATATTGCATAGCAAATGATATTGCTTGTTTTATAAAGCCTAAAATTTCAGATACTATCATACGTGGCGGAAAGACAATTCAGATGATGAATGTGCCTGTTTACCGTTGCAAAAGAGCTGATACCGGACTTATCTATCTTGCTTTAAAAAGATTTTTTGATGTAATTCTGTCACTTATTGCAATAATACTTGCTTCACCTTTTATGATTGTTACAGCTATTGCAATAAAGGCTTATGACGGCGGTAATGTTTTTTACCGACAGACAAGACTGACAAAAGATGCAAAAGAATTTGAAGTTATCAAATTCAGAAGTATGATTCAGGATGCCGAAAAAGACGGTGTTGCAAGACTTGCAAAAGACGGTGACGACAGAATTACACCTGTTGGTAAAATTATAAGAATGCTTCGTATTGATGAGCTTCCGCAGCTGTTTAATATTCTCAAGGGTGATATGTCTTTTGTGGGTCCGAGACCCGAGAGACCTGAAATTGCAAAGCAATATGAAAAAGATATGCCTGAATTTGCTCTCAGACTTCAGATTAAAGCAGGTCTTACAGGCTATGCACAGGTTTACGGCAAATATAATACTCCGCCTTACGACAAGGTGCAGATGGATCTTATGTATGTTGCAAATCAGTCACTTATAGAAGATTTAAAACTTATGCTTATGACCTTCAAAATTCTTTTCATTCCTTCAAGTACCGAGGGTGTAAGCTCTGAACAGACAACAGCAAAAAAAGAAAATAATAACTGATAAAAAATAAGGCGGACTCGGTTCGCCTTTATTTAATCATCTGAGTTTATAAATATTACTTTTAAGGAGCTTCTATGGAAAACTATTATAATCATTATCAG
>JAZQZO010000269.1:0-10303 GCA_045634065.1 Acutalibacteraceae bacterium | reverse complement strand
CCTGCAGCAGCAATGGGAAGAAGACCTACTGCTGTGAGAACTGAATATCTGCCGCCTACATCGTCGGGTACTACAAATGTTTCGTAGCCCTCTTCGTCTGCAAGGTTCTTAAGGGTACCCTTAGCCTTGTCGGTTGTAACGAAGATTCTTTCTGCTGCACCCTCTTTGCCGTACTTCTCGGTAAGAAGCTCACGGAAAACTCTGAATGCGATTGCAGGCTCTGTTGTTGTACCTGACTTTGAGATAACGTTAACGCTGAAATCCTTGCCATCGCAGATTTCGATGAGTTCATTTAAATATGAGGGTGAAATGCTGTTACCTGCATAATAGATAGCAGGTGTGCCCTTGCGAAGGTCATTGTAGTTCTGACTCTTTACAAATTCGATAACAGCTCTTGCACCGAGGTATGAACCGCCGATACCGATAACGATGAGGATATCGCTGTTTTTCTTAATCTTTTCTGCAGCAACCTTGATTCTTGCGAATTCTTCTTTGTCATAATCCACGGGAAGGTCTACCCAACCTGTGAAGTCGTTGCCCAAACCTGTTTTATTGTGTAAGTCGTTGTGAGCTTTTGTGATTTTATCCTGATAAGAATAGATTTCTTCTTCGGTTACAAAAGCTGAAACATATTTGTCTTTTAAGTTCACTGACATAGTTTTTCTCTCCTGAGATTAGTTTATCTATTTTGTTCATTTTAATATAATTTTCACCATTTGTCAACCGATATAGGCATAAATATTATGCACTTTTTGCAAGAGAACTTAAAAATCTCACCATAATATGACCAATATTTGTCTTTTCGACAAAATTTTCACTGACAAGATTATATCTTACAATTTCTTTATCTGCTATTTTAAGTATAACAGTACCCAGGGTCTGATTCTTTTCAACGGGTGCTTCAACACTTTCAGATAGACTTATTTCGGTTTTAAGCTGACTCTTATCCCCTGCTTTAAGGGTGATGGGTCTGACGCCTGTGATGATAGGTCTGATACTTTCTTCAACACCGCGGAGTATCTTAACTTCACCGAAAAGCGAAGAATCTATCTGTGGAGTCACAGTCTCAAAATTGGCAAAGCCCCAGTTAAGCATAGCCTTTGCACCCTCAAATCTATCGGTACTGTTGCCTGCACCCATAACAACAGCTATAAGGTGAAGTCCGTCTCTTTCAGCCGAAGCACTCAGACAATGTCCCGCTTTTGATGTTGTACCTGTTTTAAGTCCTGTAGTGCCGCTGTAGAAGCGCACTAATTTGTTGGTGTTGACAAGCTGTGTTTCGCCATTTCGAAGAGAGTCCATCCATACTGTTGTATAGGTTTTTATTCTTTCGTGAGACAGAAGCTCCTTTGACATAAGCGCAATATCGTAGGCTGTGGTCAGATGCTCTGTGGTGTCATCGTCAAGACCTGAGCAGTTGACGAAGTTTGTGTTATTCATACCAAGCTCTTTTGCCCTGTCATTCATCATTTTTACAAAGCCTACTTCACTGCCTGCTATATGTTCACCCAAAGCCGTGCAGGCATCGTTAGCGCTTGCTATTGCCGTTGCACGAAGAAGTTCGTCAACAGTCATCTGCTCGCCCTCTTTCAGCCATATCTGACTGCCACCCTTTGATGCCGCTGTAGGACTTGTTGTAACTGTGTCTGTCAAGGCAATTTTTCCGTTATCAATTGCTTCCATAAATAAAAGCAAGGGCATAATCTTTGTAACCGATGCAGGGTATAATTTTTCGTTTTCATTAAAGCTGTAAAGCACCTCACCTGTTGACGCATCCATAAGCACGGCAGCTTTTGCATTGACTTCGATTTCGCTTTCATTGACGGCACGGATACTGACACTCGCACACCCTATGAGCATCACTGTCACCAAAAGAAAAGAAATGAGCTTTTTCATAAATATCACCTCTAAAATTTCTTACACTGATATTTATGAATCTTCACGGTATTTTAAAACAAACATCTTGAATAATAAACTGTTTTGCTTTATAATGTTGCTATCATATTACAAGGTTGAGTTAAAATGAAAGTTAAATTCTATACTCTCGGCTGCAAGGTTAATCAGTACGAGAGTCAGGCTATAGGCGAACAGCTCAGACACCGAGGTTTTGAAATCATTGACGGCAAAGAAAAAGCCGATGTGGTTATTGTCAATTCCTGCACCGTTACTGCTGCCGCCGACCAGAAAACCCGTCAGGCTGTCAGACGTTTCAAAAGGCAGAATCCTCACGGCATTGTGGTACTCACAGGCTGTATGCCTCAGGCTTATCCCGATAAGGCAAAGGAACTTCTGGAGGCTGACATAGTCCTCGGGAACAAGAACAATAAAGACCTCCCCGATATTCTCGATAATTTCATCAAATACGGCTCGAGAGTTTTTGAGGTTAAAGAGCATCTCAAAGGCGACAGCTTCACCGGTGACACCATAACTGCATTTGAAGAAAGAACAAGAGCTTACGTTAAAATTCAGGACGGTTGCAACCGATTCTGTTCCTATTGTGTTATACCGTATTCACGCGGCAGAGTACGCTCTAAGCCTTTATGTGAACTGAAAGCCGAACTTGAGAGACTAAGCGCCAACGGCTATAAAGAGGTTGTTCTCGTAGGTATCAATCTCTCTTCCTACGGCTCGGACATAGGCTGTACATTCCCCGAGGCTGTGAAGGTTGCCAACGACACCGAGGGTATTCTTCGTGTCAGACTCGGCTCACTTGAGCCTGATCACCTGACAGACCAGGTTATCGAAGAGCTGTCAAAATGCGAAAAGCTTTGCCCTCAGTTTCATATTTCACTTCAGAGCGGCTGCGACAGTACCCTTAAAAGAATGAACCGCCACTACGATACTGCGGACTACAGACGCCTCTGCAAGAAGCTTCGCGAATGCTTCGATGACTGCACCCTGACCACAGATATTATGGTGGGCTTTGCAGGCGAAAGCGATGAGGACTTTAGAACAAGCCTTGCTTTTATGGAAGAAATCGCTTTTGAGAAGGTTCACGTTTTCCCTTATTCTATAAGAAAGGGTACTCGTGCCGAAAAGCTTGACGGTCACCTTGATAAGAAAGTCAAGGAAGAGCGCTGTAAGATAATGATTGATAAGGCCGAGGAAATCAGACGAAACTTCTTTTGTCAGCAAATCGGCAAAATCTACGATGTCATAATCGAAACAAAAAACGATGACGGCTACTGCACCGGTCACACGGCAAACTATATCCCTGTAAAAATAAAACTGCCGCAATGTTTAAACGGCAGTCTTGTGAATGTTAAAATTACAGATATATCCGATGAAGATTATCTCATCGGCGAGATTATTTGACTATTATAATGGAGTGTTTCTTTTCAACGGAGCACTCTTTTATTTTTTCAGTGCAAAGAGAAAAAAGGTCAGTGTTTCTGCACTCGGCTTCATAGATTTCTCTTGCCTTTGCAGTGAGATTTTTAGTCTCGGAATATTTTGTTATAATGGGTAGAGACGAGTTTTCTTTGGCTGAAGATAAAAGTGAAAGTCCATTTTCGCTGACGGCAAGAATTCTCATATATGGCGGTACGCCCTCAGAGTAGTCTTTCTTGATTTTCAGATAGAGATTCAGCACTTCACGGCGCACTCTCGAATGGGTATAGTTTTTGCTTTTAGCCATAGCATAGAGATTCTCAAGAGAAGTGGCAGTCTGCACGCTGTCATAAATTCTCATATCAAGACCGTTGGAGTCGCTGACATAAAGACTGTATTCTTCCTTATCCATAAGACGAAGAGCTGAAAGAACCGCTCTCTCACTCAAAGAAAGACTGTAACTTTCTGCATCTTTATATAAAGGCAGAAGTTTTTCCGGTACATAAGAAAAGCTGTTTTCACCAAACCCAAGATTTCTTATCATACTTGCACTTGCTATATTATCTTTTGCAGTATCACTGTCGTGGTCTGCACCCTGACGCTTAACGGGTAAAAGCCTGATATTTTTCGGAAGATGTCTTATATACTCAACTGCAAGAGTGTTGTTGGGTGAAGAAATGATATCCCTTGCCTTTTCACCGAGAGTTTCCTCAAGAGCTTTGCTCACCGCCATAGGGTAAGACACACCCTCGGAAGTGTACTTTTTAATAAGATGTGCCGTTTCGTCTTTGTTTAGCATTTCCGCACAGTTTCTGAGCATTTCTTCATCGTCAGTCTCACAGCCGAAAGAAAGGGCATCAATACCGAAGTTCAGGAGAAGTCCCACACTGCCCCTTGCGAAAGTTTCAGCCGAAGCCATAGCCCAAGGGGTCGGCAAATCAATGACAACATCAGCTCCACACATAATGGCAGCCTTTGCTCTGAGATACTTGTCAAAAAATGCGCACTCGCCCCTTTGGACAAAATTGCCACTCATAACACAGACTATCTTCTCAGCACCCATAGCCTTAGCTTTTTCAATCTGATAGAGGTGTCCGTTGTGAAAAGGGTTATATTCGCAGACTATGCCTGTTATCATATGCCGTCTCCTTTCGCTTAATCTTAGTATATTATAGGTTTCCCCGTTTATATTGTCAAGATAAAAACTTAAGGGAGCAAATCCGAAGATTGCTCCCTCAAGAAAAACTGTTTTTAATTATGCTTCGCTGATAGCTTCAACGGGGCATGAACCTGCACAAGCACCACATTCGATGCAAACATCAGCATCGATTACGTACTTGCCGTCTCCTTCGCTGATAGCTTCAACAGGACAATCTGCTGCGCAAGCGCCGCAAGCCATACAATCGTCACCAATTACGTATGCCATAGTAGTTTCCTCCTATTTTGTCTTTTTTGTACCTTCATTGTAGCACATAAATCAAAAATATCAATAGTTTTTTACAAAAAAATTTTGGGTATTTTGCAATTTTTTGTGTTAGTTGAAACTAACATTATTTATTTTCACAAGGGGATATCCTGTTATCCAATAATATGTCCTAAGTCTTTGCTTTATTACAAAAATTTCTCACCTTATCTACTTGTAAAATAATTAATTATATTATATAATATTACGAATATACTTTCGGGAGATGTGCAAGATGTTTGAAAATATAGCTGTTATACCCTCATTCAGAAATGCAGTGTCATCAGCAGTTGCATCGGGCAAACTCTCTCACGCTCTGATATTCGAAGGCGCATCAAAAGAAATAAGACTTTCTCTTGCAAAAGAAACAGCTAAAGCAATTCTCTGCAAGGGTACTGATAAGCCTTGCGGTATGTGTAATGCCTGTCACAAGTCCGACTCAGCCTCGCACCCTGATTTGCACATCATCGACAAAGACGGTGCTATGATTAAGGTTGACGAAATCCGAGATGTCAAGGCAAAAGCGAAAGTGTATCCAAATGACGGCAACAAAAGCGTTTTCATTATCTGCGAAGCTCAGAATATGAATCCTCAGGCGCAGAATGCTCTGCTTAAGATTTTTGAAGAACCTGCAAGTCACGTATCCTTTATACTCACCTGCCCTTCAAAATCAAGCCTTCTTGACACCATAACTTCAAGAGCAACATCATATTTTGCCGGTGAAGAGATTTCAGGAGAAGGCAGTGAGCAAACTGAAAAAGCAAAAGCTCTTGCAGCCGAGCTTCTCTTGTCATTGGCAAGTGAAAACGAACTGCAATTTCTGAGAAAAACAGCTGTGTTTCAGAAGGACAAGGCTCTCTTTCTCCTAGTGCTGAAAAATACAGAGCCCATTATCCGCGACGCTCTGGTACTCTCAAGCGGTGGAAAAGCTCTCATCAGCAGTGAAACTGACCTTTGCCAGAAACTCAGAAGTACCCTCACTCAAAAAAAGTTAATGCTGATGCTTCAGCAGTTGCAGTCTCTCAGAGACTCTGCCGAAAACTCAGCTAATCATAACCTGGCCATCACAAGGCTGTCTTCAATTCTTTATTCTATAAAATAACACCAACACAGAAAGGGTGATAACAATGGCAGAGGTAATCTCCGTCAGATTTAAAGAAGTGGGCAAAAACTATTATTTTGACCCTCAGAATATAAAATTCAAGCGCGGTGACAGAGTCATCGTCGAAACAGCAAGAGGTCTCGAATTCGGTGAAGTAACAATCGCTAACAGAGAAATTCCCGATGAAGAAATCACATCACCTCTCAAGCCTGTTCTTCGCACTGCAACAGAAAAAGACTTTGCAACAATCGAAGAAAATAAGGCTAAAGAAAAGGCGGCTTTCGATATCTGCGCTCAGAAAATTCAGCACCACAAGCTGGAAATGAAGCTCGTCGATGTTGAGTACACCTTCGACAGAAGCAAAATTCTCTTCTACTTCACTGCTGACAACAGAGTCGACTTCCGCGAACTTGTAAAAGACCTTGCAAGTGTTTTCCATACCAGAATTGAGCTTCGTCAGATTGGTGTAAGAGACGAAAGCAAGAAAGTCGGCGGTCTCGGCATCTGCGGCAGACCTTTCTGCTGTAACACTTTCCTTGGTTCATTCCAGCCCGTATCAATAAAAATGGCTAAAGAGCAGAGCCTTTTCCTTAGTACAAGCAAAATCAGCGGAACTTGCGGCAGACTTATGTGCTGTCTTAAATATGAACAGGAGGCCTATGAGCATCTTCTCAAGGTTACTCCTAAAAACGGCGCAATCGTTGACACAAAAGACGGCAGAGGTACTGTTGTCGATTTCAACCTCCTCACCGGAAATCTCAAGGTTTCTCTTGAAAAGAAGCCCGAAGCAGCTCCCATCGTTGTGAACAGAAGCGATGTTAAGATTGTGAAAGACTCACAGATTAAGGTTGATAAGAAAGAACTTGAAGAGTTTAAAAATCTTGAATAATATAAGAAACGGAGACTTGCAATTAAGTCTCCGTATTTTATTTAGTTTAATTGTCGTTTCCCTCATTGTCTTCTTTAAGACTATCTCGCTCTTCTTTCTTCTTTTTCTCAATTCGGATTTCCCATTGTATATAGAAAGTGAGAGCCGCTCTAAGAAGAATAACGGCACCTAAAAGGAGAATCTCGTCCCAATTTCTGACAACAACCGTTCTTAAAAGTTCGCCGCCGATTTTGAAGCTCATTGCAAGAGCAATGCCTTCAACAAGATTCAAGCGCATATGTTCGTCTTTTTTTATTGCATCTATTATGCCCTTGATTATGGCACCGACCACAACAAGTACACCTACAAACTCCACAAAGAGAATTAAATATTCAACTAATACAGTAAAATTGCTTTCAAGTATTTCAAGTAAATTTTCCATTAAATGTCTCCCGTCCTTATGTTTTGAGTTATTATAGCAGAAACAGGAGATATTTTCAATATATTCTTTGCCTTTAATCAAAGTTTGCGGAGAACTTCAGTTGCGGGGCTCAGGAAAATCCCGCAGGGATTTTCGAGGGACGCAGTCCCTCGGCTTCGGCGAAGCCGAAGCCCTGAGCCCCGCCTTGCAGAAACTGAAAGCCAGCGTCAGACTGCACGCATTTTAAGTCTGAGCTTATCACTTATCATAGCAATGAACTCCGAGTTTGTTGGCTTGCCTCTTGTGTTTTGGATTGTGTAACCGAAATAAGAGGACAACACATCAACATCGCCTCTATCCCAAGCAACTTCAATAGCGTGACGGATTGCTCTTTCAACTCTTGACGCAGTTGTTTTATTGTTCTTTGCAACTGTGGGATAAAGCACCTTTGTTACGGAATGCATAAGATCGGGATCCTTAATTGAAAGTGCGATGGACTCTCTTAAGTACTGATATCCTTTAATATGTGCTGGTACACCGATTTGTCTCATTATATCTGAAATGATTATCTCTATGTCAGGATTTTCTCTGGCTTGATTTTTCATCTCAGACCAACCTGAAATCTGAACCAGACGATCTGCCATTATGTTAAGTTCAAAAGGCTTTATGAAACAGTATGAAGCCCCGGCAGCTAAAAGCTCGCTTTCGAAGCGTGGATTATCTCCCGTAAGCAACAATGCAATAACAGGCTTCTTGACAATATTTTCTCCCTTAAGCTGTTCAAGCACACCAAGTGCATCCACCCTGGGCATAAAAGCATCCATAAGAACAATGTCCGGTGTGTTAATTTTTATGTATTCAATTACTTTTGAACCGTCCTTTGCAACAGAAATTACATCAAATCCGTAATTTTCCAGAAACTTTGTGCAATGATTAGAGTATTCATTACTCTCTTGCACAAGCATAATTTTAAGTTTTTTACTCATTTTTGTACTCCTTTCAATTGTGAATGTTATTCACATTTTGTATAATATCACTTTTAACCTTAAATTGCAACAGTTATTTTATCAAAATCTGTAAAAAACTAATTTTTTCGCTGTCTGACCCTGGAAAACCTTGATTTATATAAGGTCTTTTCATTTCAAAACCTCAAATATTGAAAAAACACCGCTGAATTTGTATTATCATTATACACAGTCAAGTAGTCGAATTTTGTGAAAATAGCTCACTAATCTAAAATTAATGAGCCATTTTTTATTTTACTTTGTAAGTTCAGACATTGTCTCAAGCATCGTCTCTGCAAAAATTCCGTATCCCTTAGTCGGATCTCCAACCAAAACGTGAGTCACTGCCCCGATAAGTTTTCCGTCCTGTATTATCGGCGAACCACTCATCCCCTGCACTATACCACCGGTTTTTTCAATCAGTTTTTCATCTGTTATTTTTATTACCATATTTTTATTTTCTGCGCTTGTGAAATTAATATTGCTAATTTCTACCTCGTAACGGCAGGGTACCGACTCATCAACCGTTGAAATTATTTCTGCTTTACCCTCTTTAACCTCTCGACTTAAAGCTATTGGTATCGCTTCATTTTTGCAATTAACTTTTGATAATACACCATAGACCCCTTTGCCGTTGTTTGAAAGAAGTACTCCTATCATCTCGCTTGAAAAAACACCGCAAAGTTCTCCTGCTTTACCTTTCTGACCTTTATAGCAACCTGTGATTTTTGCTGATACAATATCACCGTCAGAAAACGGTAACATTTCACCTGTGTCTATATCACAGACTCCGTGACCGAGACCTGCAAACGCACCTGACATAGGGTCATAGAAAGTCATAGTGCCTATACCTGCGGCGCTGTCTCTTATCCACATACCTGCTTTATACTTACCCTGAGATACACTGTAATAAGTATTCAGAACCGTAGAGTGTTTCTTGCCGTTTCTTTCATACTCAATTGTAAAAACCGTCTTATCTCCTTTGGACAAAGTCTCACTTAAAGCATTGCTGCTGATAACATCTTTACTGTCAACCTTCAATATAACATCACCTTTTTTGAGCCCTGCTATTTCGCAAGGCGAAACACTGCCCCACTCGGTATCAACAGTTTCAGTTTTAATTATCAGCACACCTTCGGTAAAAAGCCGCAGACCAAATATCTCTCCTGAGGGTACAACATAATGTCTTTCACTTACAGTCAGCGAAGAGTTTTTGATTGGTATGGCATTGAACAGACTTACACTGACATAATACCTGCCTTCTTTTTCGGCAGTGTACATATCTTTTTTAAGGTTGCCTTGACGGTAAGTAACCTTATACAGATTGTTAACTTCAATGTTTTCTCCCGATATTCCGTAAATTTCATCCGGGACTGTGTAAAAGCCATAGACCACCAAAAACAGCGTTATAACGGTGACAGCTATGATTAAATTCTTGAAAAACTTTATTCCCTTAACCATTTTTCACCTCCGCTGCGACTGTTTTTTCAGCCGCATTTATAATTTTCACCGAAGTGCAAAAAATAAACATATTAAAAAATTCCTTAACTTGAATTTTTTATTTTTAAGGGAAGTTGCTGCGGGGCTCAGGCAAAATCCGCTTGCGGATTTTGTCAGCGACACATAGTGTCGCTGTGCCGAAGCAAAGCTTCGGCACCTGAGCCCCGCGTCCCCGAGGATAGAAAAAACCTGCACAGTCAGACTATGCAGGTAAATATTTATATCATTCTTTCGGCTCAACGGAAATATAAGCCTTATACTTTCCGTAAATCCAACAATCATCAATCTTGTCAGAAGCAATTGAAATATTTGACACTTCCACCAACTGCTCTTCGCTGCCCTCAAGATTAAGAGAAGAAACATTGATTTCTACCTGAATATCTTCATTAGTGATTTTATCAAGGCTCTCACGCGGACCGATTGCAGTTATGGCGTTAAGTTCGCTTTTTTCGAAATCTATAATGTAATTATAATTTTCGTCTTGATTCAGAAGAACAATCTTGCTCGGAGTCTTATTAAAAGTCACCGATGACATAGACGACATATCAATGCTGACTGTGAATTCCGAAATCGTTTTATCAACAATATTGACACCCAATTTTTCATCAACAGGGAA